>JBFXEO010000001.1:0-68421 GCA_050180015.1 Bacteroidales bacterium
GAGTATAAGGTTAAATCAAGATTGTAGGATGATTTGGTTATAGAACCATAACTTTCAATCACACCATTACTTAACTCGTACGTTGTGCCGTTGTAAGTGAATGTACCCTTGGCGTTATCGTCATCATCGTCAGAGCATCCGGTGAAAGTGATAACCGATAAAATGATAACCGCAATCTTAAATAGATTTTTATTCATAAAAATAAGGTTGATTTAATCCCTACTCATTAAGCTTTTCGGTTTCCGCTCCATACTCTTTTTACGGATTTTCTGGCATCTCCTTATTTAGGAGAATAAAATTACGACTTTAAATGTGATGTGCAAACGTTTTCGTCATCGAAATATGGCTTTTCGTAAAATTGCAAAGGCAAAAAAATTTGGGATATAAAATTAAAATAACCCTGGAAGGGTATTAATTGCTTTATATTTAATTAGTTTTGGGTTGCGGTCAAAAATATTTGTATGAGCAAGAAATCAACAGCGAGAAAGAACGTAAAAGGGAGGCGAAGCCTTTTCTTTACAGGGTTTGCCGTAATGGCCTGTCTCTGGATATTTTTAGCATCAACGGACAGGGATGTTAAGGAAACAATAACCCGCCAGAGGCAGGGTACTGCCATAGTTATTACGGGTGCTGCCGCGAAAATTGCCCAGGAGGCGGCCTTGCTGGAACATCTGTATAGTAAAGGAATGCTTAATGATGTGGTGTTTATTTCGGGAGCCAGCTCTGGGAGTTTAAATGCTGCAATTTTAAATGGAATCCTTAGCGGAAAAATGACATGGAAGGAGTATCGGGCCATTTTGAGCAATCTTACAAACGATGATATTTTTATCCGGGAAGGGAATACGCTTCCTGTGGATACAAATCCGTTAAGAAATCTTCTTGGTAGAATAGTGTCCGATACCCTGGGCTACAGAACACTTTCTGATTTGCCTTACCCAACCTCATTTTCAGTGGTTAATTTGAAGGTAATGCCCTTAAAGGATAGGACCTTACGGTTGTGTAATAAAAGAATAAATCCCGAAAGCGACTCTACGCTTGGTATCGTTGATGTTTTAATGGCCTCCGCCTCGTATCCGCTGGCATTCCCTCCGGTTACCATTAGCAATGTAAAAACAATACCGGATGTTTCCTACTACGATGGAGGCATTGCTTCCGATCACGTTCCCTTTGAGGCAGTTGTTCAGTTCGAAAAGTACCGGGGAATTAACGTTGAGAAAATGATAATAATAAGCAGGAAGCGCGATACTATTTCTACCCTAAACGCGGAGCTCGAGCAGTTTGGGGTGGATAGAATAAAATTTTTCGATAAAATGAACGTTTCGCCCCAGTCAATTTCGAACAGGGGGTTTTACAGAAGGCTGAAAGATATTGAGATGGAATACCCCGATCTTGCCCAAAGAACCTTTGTTTACGTCCCAGATTTTAGGGAAAATTTTCTTATGTTTGATTTTAGTACGCTAAAGCAACAGTACGATACGACCTGTAGCTGGGCGCAAACTCACGACCCCGTTCCATTGGTTCAGTATTTAGATGGTTATTAGTTTATCCCGGGTTTTTATGGTGATTAGGGTATCAGACCGTTTTAATTTAATTCTGCCATGAATCAACCTGATGGTTTGGAGTATGCAGTTGTTGATGAAGTTTGCATTCCCACCGGAAGGGCCAACTTAGTTGCTTTTTTATACTTTATTCCAACGGCTTTTGTGGGTTTGACTTTATTTACCTCGTTATGGGGCATTCAACCGCTCATGGATGGTATATCATTGTTAAAGTCTCATACAGTAAGGCTAATAATACTGTTGGTTATAGGTGTTATCCTACACGAGGGTTTACACGGAAGCGTCTGGGCTATATTTGCCAAAAATGGGCTTAAATCAATTCGGTTTGGAATAAAATGGGCCTATTTAACCCCATACAGCCATTGCAACGAACCATTACGGCGGAATCGGTATATTGCCGGAGGAATAATGCCGGCCCTGATTACAGGGATAATTCCATCTGTACTTGCAATTATTTTTTCCTGGGGTTGGTTGCTGTGGTTGGGTGTTTTTTTTACGGGTGCGGCCGGGGGCGATTTTATGGTACTATTCAGATTGCTACGGTTCGATAAAAATTTATTCATTCAGGATCATCCCGATGAAGTTGGATTTATTGCGCTAAAATTAAAAGGTAAGGAAGCATGAAGAAAACAATGTTTTTGCAGATAGCTCTGGTTTTACTCCCATGTCCATTTTCATCTGCTCAAAGTGTACCCAGCTACGTTCAATGGGTAAATCCGTTGATAGGTACAGAAAAAATGGGGCACACATTCCCGGGGGCAACCATTCCTTTTGGTGCTGTTCAGCTTAGCCCCGATACCGACACTATTCCTTTTGCCCTTAACGGTGGGTATAATCCCGATGTTTATAAATATTGTGCAGGTTATCAGTTTTCCGATAGCACCATTGTAGGCTTTAGCCATACCCATTTTAGCGGGACGGGGCATTCCGATTTGGGTGATATTTTAATTATGCCTACGGTTGGGAAGTTAAGGCTCAATCCCGGCACGTCGTCACGGCCCGATTCGGGTTACCGGTCACGATTTTCCCACAAGTCTGAGGTTGCTGAACCTGATTACTACAGGGTTGATTTGCCGGATTACAGCGTTGTTGCAGAGCTGTCCACCACTACCCGGGTAGGGGTTCATCGATACACATTCCCTCAATCGGATTCGGCCCATATTATTCTTGATTTGGTACATGGAATTTACAGCTATCCCGAAAAAAATGTTTGGACATTTGTTCGCGTTGAAAACGACACGTTAATCACCGGTTATCGGCAAACCCACGGATGGGCCTGTACCCGGACTGTTTACTTTGCCATTGCTTTTTCCAAACCATTTAGCAGCTACGGGATAGTTAACGGCGAATTGTTGGTGTATCGGGGATTTTGGCGAAAATTCGATCAGGATAAAAATTTTCCGGAAAATGCAGGGCGGCAAATTCGTTGTCATTTCGACTTTTCAACCCGGAAAAACGAGCAAATATTGCTTAAGGTTGCCATTTCCCCGGTAAGTATAGATGGTGCAATAAATAATTTGATGGTTGAGGTACCCCATTGGGATTTTGAAAAAGTGAAATCCGAGGGACAGCAGCTTTGGAATCGGGAACTAGGCAAGGTTGATGTGGAAACATTGACCAACGATGATAAGGTTAACTTTTATACATCGCTGTACCACGCTTTTCTCAGCCCTACAATTTACATGGATGTAGATCGGCAGTATAGGGGAGTTGATCAGAGAAACCACGCCGCCGGTGATTTTGATAATTACACCACGTTTTCGTTGTGGGACACCTACCGCGCACTGCACCCACTTTTTAATTTGCTACAGCCGGAAAGGAACGTAGATATGATAAAATCGATGCTTGCGCATTACAAACAAAGCGTTCACGGCATGTTGCCGGTTTGGTCGCATTATGGCAACGAAAATTGGTGCATGATTGGCTACCATGCGGTATCGGTAATTGCCGATGCTGCCGTAAAAGGGAATGATAATTTTGACGTTGGCCTCGCCCTTGATGCGGCTGTAAGCAGCGCAAAAAATGGTTGGTACGACGGGCTGGACGAGTATATGCAGCGGGGTTACGTTCCCGATGATAAATCGGGCAGCTCTGTGTCAAAAACGTTGGAGTATTCCTATGACGACTGGTGTATTGCCCAGTTGGCAGGTAAACTTGGTAGAAATGATATTTACAGGGAGTTCATCAACCGCTCACAAAATTACGTAAATGTTTTCGACACAAGCATTGGGTTTGCGCGTCCACGTTTGTCCGATGGTACTTTTAAGGTTGACTTTGATGTGCTTAGCACCCACGGCCAGGGCTTTATCGAAGGAAATTCGTGGAACTATAACCTGTACGTGCCTCATAACCCTGAAAAACTTATCGGGTTGCTCGGTGGCGAAAAAAAGTTTGCGGCGTACCTTGATTCCCTGTTTACCATGACCTTGCCGGATAAGTATTTTTCAGAGACCGAAGATATTACACGCGACGGACTTATTGGTAACTATGTTCATGGTAACGAACCATCGCATCACGTCGCATATCTTTATAGCTGGACATCGGAACCCTGGCGGACACAGCAGATGGCCCGTTTGATTTGTGAAAAAATGTATAGGCCAACCCCCGACGGATTAGGCGGAAACGATGATTGCGGACAAATGAGTGCCTGGTATATTTTTAGTGCACTGGGGTTTTACCCCGTTGCTCCGGGTTCCAATTATTACTCAATTGGTAGCCCGCTGGTTAAATCTGCAGCAATTCACCTTGGGAATGGTTGTGTGTTTCAGATTGATGTAAAAAATCAATCACCCGAAAATGTTTATGTTCAAAAGGTTTTTTTGGATGGAAAGGCGATAGATAACTATAGGCTGAACCATTCGGATATTATGAGCGGCAAAAAGTTAACCTTTGTAATGGGATCAAAATTTTAATGTTTATACTTTAAACGTGAGTTCGGTGTAAAATGTCATCCTGGGCGAAGCGGAGATATCTATGGGTTTAAGGTACAAACGCTTTATTTTCAAACGTTCAGCATAGACAAAATCTTCTTCATTTGAATACTGAAAATCAGCTTTCTTTCACCAAACGCTGCCGGGGTTTTAAACCCCGGCAGCGTTCTCTTTATTCTTTTGTTTACTACTGTTTTACAATGCGCGCAATAGATGTATTCCCGTTGCTGGTAATTTTAACAATATATATACCCGGTTTAAGGTGATTACCAATCACCCGGAATTGTTTTTCGTTGAATACCTTTTGGTAAACAATTTTCCCGATGATGTCGGTTATTACCACCGAACTTACCGTAGCGGTTTCAACTTCAATATTTATAGCATCCTTAAAAGGATTCGGGTAAATAAGGGTTTTGCTATTAGCGTTGTTTTCAATTCCCGATGCAGGGCTTACGGCATAGTTTAATATATCGCTGTTGGTTTCATTCCCTTCGGAATCTGTGGCGTAAATACGGTAGTAAACAATCGATCCTGTAGTCTGCGCCGGTATGGAGGCCACTAGATTTGGAGCGTTACCCGTCATAACCAGCTGATTGTTTAGGCCGCTTTGTGTAAGCCCCCAGAAAAGCAGCACGTCGGCCAATCTACCTTCGGGATCAACCACCTGAGCCGATACCGTTACATTATCCGTGGAAGCCGGGTTTGTTGGATTAATGCTGATGTTTGATATATTTGGAAGTTCATTCGGAGTAGATGCCGGTTGCATCCATTCTAAATCGTCAATTGCAATTCTGGTGGCTCCATTGCTTACCAATTTTATCACAAAATTACCAGCAACATTTAACGAGAATGTTGAGGTTTCAACTGCGGTTGTAACGTTAGCGGTACCAATTTCGGTGTTGTTAACGTAAAGGGTAATCATTCCTCCGCTACCGCTAAATTTTTGTTGATGCTTGAACCTAATTTGGGTACACCCACCATCTATGGTTTGTGATTGGATATAGGGTAGCGAGCTGGTGATGTCCTTTAGGCAAATAGCCCTGGTATTAATAGTTTGATCTGTTCTGGCAGATGTTGCCGTCCAACCTATGTTATTATCACCCGTCCAGCTTATGCTTGAATAAGATGATGCGCTTGCAGGCATATTCTCAAAAGTTTCAGTAGCCCAGTCGCCAGTGTTTGCTGCGGTTACATTGATAGTAAAGGATTGATTTACCGTACTTGTTCCGTCCCCGGCATTTAGTACAATGTTGTTTGTTCCACTGGCGGTTGGTATTCCCGAGAGCGTTGCTGTCCCGTTTCCTGTAGCGGTTAGTGTTAGCCAATTGGGCTTGGTTGTTGCATCTATTGTGAATGTTGAGCCAAAATTGCCGGTTACAGAAACGTTATAGTTATATTCAGCTCCAACCTGACCTGTTGTAACAGGCGTACTGGTGAATTGTAACGGAACAATTGATGAAGCAACCGCTATGGTAAAACTTTGATTTGCGCTAGAGGTGCCATCGGTAACATTAAGTACAACAGCATTTGCCCCTACATTTGCCTCTGCTGGAGCACCCGAGAGTTTTGCGGTTCCGTTTCCTGTTGAGGTTAAGGTTAACCAGCTTGGTTTGGTTGGTGCGGTTATTGTAAATGTAGCACCAGAATTACCGGAAACAGTAATATTGTATGTGTAGGTAGCTCCTGCTTGCGCTGTTGTAATGGCTGCGCTTGTAAACGAAACGTTAATATAGCCGCTTCCCCAAATCTGCCGGGCATACTCCGGGTGATCGATAAACGGGTTACGGTTGTGCTGATAGCTGTTGTATATAACATTATTCCTGTCTATTTCTTTCTGGCTAACCGGATCCTGTTCGTTCCATTCTAAAAGCATATTTTTTGCCCACTCTGCGAAAGAAGGAAACTGGGTTCCATCAAGCATATCGGAATTCCAGCTGGCCACCACATTATGGTAGCAGGTTACCATATAGAAGTATGAACGGGCAAAATCACCTTTATATTCATCTATGGGTTCAAATACCGTTCCCGTATAACCAGGGTAGCTACATGGCCCCAGTTTACTTCCATTAAGTGATGCCCATGTTGGGGTGCTTACTTCACCAAAAGGATAATTGCTTCTTCTTCCATTTACATATCCGTCGGTAGGATATAAATGAAAGATATCGGTGTACATTGGTGTTGCATCACTAAACCAACTTTTAGGAAAGGAGTGCTCTCTGTTGTAGCAATCACCTTCACCGCTATAGTTTCCACATTGGTCAGTACTAAAAGTAAATTCGTAAGGAGGTGTTCCGTTTGGAATATCGGAATACATGTCCCAGACTTTACCGTTACTCTTTTTGTCAGTATTTTGGAATGCCGTCCAAAGCTGATCGTACGACAAGGCCGTATGGCTACTAATTATTAGGTATAGCCCGTTTTTTAAATCATTTCCGGTTTTTCCTTCTGCCGTGGCGTAATATCCATCCGGTATTTGCCCCAGCAGGCTGAATGTGGAAATGAACGTTAAAACGGCCAACGTGTAAAATCTTCGGCTTAAAATCTTAATACATCTCATAAAAATTATTTTTATACTGTTTATTATACAATTAATTACATATTACCATATCAACAGGTAAGTCAAATTCTGCTACGGGAACAGATTCAACCAGCTGAAATTCATAGCCGACCCCTACTGTAGTAGTTTTACCAAGCTGAGGGAGTAGCCTGTCGTAAAACCCTTTGCCCCGGCCAAGCCTATTGCCTTTTTTATCAAAAGCAACACCGGGTATAATGGCGAAATCAATATCCGATGGATTAACGAGTTGTCCTGTGGTTGGCTCCATGATACCAAAACCATCGCTTTGTACCAGCATTTCTGTACCAGTAAATATTCTTAATTCAAGGTTATTTTCTACAACAACCGGGAGAACCATTTTTTTTGATGTGCTCCACTTTACCACAAAGTTGTGGGTTGAAATTTCGTCGGGTAACGACCAGAATGCAAGAACAACTTTCGCTTCCAGAAATTTATCCGAGGCTTCAACCTTTGCAAAAACCAGCTGTGATTTGGCTTTTGCCTCCTCGGTGCCAACCATCTTTTTCTTTTGACGGATTGTTTTTCTGAGTTGCTCTTTTTGCTGTTGGGTTGTATCCATTTTGCTTCTAAGTTTCTGTTTTTTAACGTTCTGCATGCCTATAGTTTCCCGCTGTGCTTCCGTATATATTCACCGTTAAACTGAAGCTTGAGTATGGATCGTTGTTGTTCCCGGTAAACGCCTGCTGGTATTTTAACCTAAACGGGTATCGGGTTCTGAGAACATGAAAATCTACACTCATCTCAAAGCCGAAAGATCTTTGAGTTTCGTTACGGATGAAAAGTAAATTATTGGTTCTTGCGGGGAACGAATTTTTGGCGTAATCAAAAAACATATCAACGGAAAAACGTTTAATGTAGATTAACGAGCCAACGGCCAAGTCCGGATAGGCAAGGGGAAAAAGGTAATCGACAGAAAACCCCTTAAATTTTTCCGACAGATACAGGTCATACCCTCTGGGCGCATCTACCTTGTTGGACAGGTAATAATTCTCCAGCAATTGTTTCTGCAAAGCCCCGGTAAGTTTAATGTGATGATTACTTAAAAATCCGGGGAGGTAAAATTCTGCATTTAATGCGTAGAGCGATCCTATGTTATTCCTGTTGTACGGAGCAGAAACCCAGCTAAAGGTAAAAGCCGTTCCAAGCCTGGGCAGTAAATCACGATGCGACATTTTGCGGGTTGCCTGGAAGTAAATGCCGTTATCCAGTGTTATTAATCCCGACCGGTATGCCGATACAGAGCTGCTATATAGATAGTCGTTCGTTCTTTCTATTTTTGTAAAAGGCTGAAAATATGTGAATATGTAGTTACTACTTAAAGTGATTGGCAGGTAGGCGTAAAGTTTAAGCCTTGTTCGTCTTACATTGGGCTGGTAGTATAAATTGTTTACGCTGAATAGGTAGGCATAGTCGTCGTACAGCTCAAAGCTAAAGGAAAAAACAGGCCAAAGTCCGGAGTATTTGATGTTTGCTCTGAACAGATGTGAGTCTCCATAGCCATATCCTAAAATCATTACAGTATTACCCGTTAAATTCTGCGACATCGCGGTAACACCAAAGCCTACAGGCGATTCCTCGGTATCGGAATTATACGGATTAAAGTAGAATGGGGCCCAGCTGTGAAGGTTGAATACCGACCCACCCCCCCTATAGGGTTTTGACGGATATGCTGTATTCTTTATCTCAAGCGTATCGATATTTAACAAAGCATTTTTTGCCAGTGCACGGGTAAACGAATCGTCGATGGGGTTACTAGTATTTACCAAGGATATTGCATTGATGCTATCGGCAATACTTAGTTGATACCCCTGTGGCGTATAGTTCGAAAAAATAAAAGTACCAGCGGCGGTTAAATAGGGATAATTTGAACCATACTTTGAATTTATCACTTGATATGTACTACTATCCTTGACGTTATACAAGAATATATTTTCGATATTGTTATAGCTGGCAGCAAAAAATATAGAATCGTTAGTTGCATAAATGGAATTAATATTATTATACGTTGGTTCAACTACTGTTTCGAGAGAATAGCCTGAATTTAAGGCCATAATTTGTTTGCCCGCCGGGGTTGTTGCGCCAATGTAAAAAAGATTTGTTTCAGGCTCATGGGTTAACTCAAAGGGTTCTATTCCTTCGGGGAAAAGGAATTGTTCGGCAACGGTTCCATTTTTATTTATGGCACCAAGGTAGAATGTTCCCTGTGGCGTTTGTCCTATGCAGAAAATTTTACCACTGGATTGGTTTAAGACAGGGGAACGAAGCATACCCTTTGTAGAATATACTTTTTTACTTTTAGTGGCCAGGTTGAAAACAACTATTCGTGCAGAGTTAGAGTATTCCCAGCGGGGATGCGGTTTATATTCTGCCCACAATACCAGGTTGCCCGCATAGCTGGGTTTTCCGAGTAAGTACCCGGGATGAACGAGCAATGTTTCCTTTTGAGTGTTTATGTTAATGGATACGAATGAAGGAACATCTGTGAGCGATGTTTTGTAGGCAACTAGGATTGAATCGTTTACCTGAAACGGATATAAATAATTTTTATACTCTGAATAGTTGTTAGTAACTTGTTTGGCAGATGAGTATGAAATATTCCCTAAACTTTTTGACCATGCACTATCCTGGTAGGCAAACATCTTTTCGGTTATGCCTTTTCGCGATAATCCGGTTTCATGCTTTAGCCCAAAGTAAAAGGGAAATAATGTGTATGGCCTACGGGTTATATAATCGAGAGTATTGGCCCAGATGTCGTATCCATACTTTATGTTACCGTACGCAACAACCTGATAACCCAAGTTGTAATGGTTCGGTATAAAATCTTTATATGAGCCGTTTAACCATTTATCGTAGGAGTAATGGCTGGCGTTTGATAAAAAATGTGTCCTGTAGTGCTGGTAAAAAGAGGCAGAACGTCCTCGTCCGGAATAGGAATAGGCGGTTTCCGTAGCAACAGCATCGCCTTCAAGGAACCATAGCGGTGCAAATCCCGCGGCCAACCCCGTTGCCTGTTGCCCGAAGGGGAATGTTGCTGTTTTTACAACATTTCGCTGTAGGGCATACATTTGCTTTACGTGGCGCATTTCGTGTACCGCCAGCTGGTAGTGCCAGGGTTGGGCAAAGCCGTCGCTGCCGGGTTGGGTTACCAGCTCCATTCTACGGGGAGTCCAGGCAACAAATCCGTTGGACAAAGCGGAGTGGTTATGCAGGATGACATCAATTTTAGTTTTCTTTATGTGGTAATCGTTGCCCACCAATGAATCTGCCAGGACAAGCATTGTTAGATATTTACTGGCAAAAGACTCAGCATCCGAGGGGTATATAAGCCTAATTTTTCCCTCGGACATTTGCCTCCATTTAACCGAAAAGGGCTCAACGCCCGTTTCGTAATACTGTGCTTTTAGAGTAATGGTAGCCAACAGCAGTATTCCTAAAATTAAAAAATGCCTCAACCGTTTAAGTATTACCAGTTCTATACTATTTAATTACTTTAAATGTTTTGCGGTAATTATTAGAAAGTAAAACCTCTACAACCATTATACCCTTGTTAAAATTGCTGGTATTTATTTCTGCTGTTTGGTTTTTTCCTTCAAGATTTCTGCTGTAAATTTTTTGCCCAATAATGCTACAAATATTTACACTTTTAATGTAAGTATTACTATCAATTACTCTTATTTTAAGGGTATTGTTAGCTATAGGGTTGTTATAGGAAATTTTATTTGTGTAGATTGTGGAATTGGTAGAAGATGGATTATCGCTATATACCAATTTCATTTGAATGGGGAGGTGATCGGACATGTTGTAAAGTGAACTTAGTACATCCGAAGGGACGCTGCTGTTTTCCGGAGATATTAGAGACTGATTAAACCTATTACCATCTTGGGCAACAGTATTGTAACTATACAGATATAATCCATTAGTCCCGTTTATTATTTCGGAGGAAGAGAGAATAAAATCAAACCGATCATCCATGCCTCCGGTTGAAAAACAGCCATCGGACGTAGTATGTGTCGATTGCGAATGAACCGTTCTGAAATCGTAATTATTGTTCCAATCACCAACCATATTTACTGGATCGTAAAATTTGAATTGATTATTTCCGACGGGTGTGGTATAGCTAATAAAAGCCCCTTCGTCCGAAGAGTAAAGATTCATATCGCCCATTAAAAGGATGTTTCCGGGGATATTGTTGTTAACTATATAATTCATTATTGTATTGGCCGCTGCTGTACGTTGTGCTTCATCTGAATCTGTACTTCCTGCCTTGAGATGGGTAACAAAGCAGGTAAGGAAAATTGTATCGTTATTTGCCAACGATTGGGTTTTAAGGTAAAGTTTATAAGCATTGGTTTCCCTTGGCGAAGTGGCTATTGCAGTTTGCGATTTGAGACCAACCTTTTCGGAATTGTAGTAGATCATGTTCGAAAGAAAACTTCCGCTAAAATCGGCCCGCTTGTATTTAGTTACACCGTTTATGTTAAGCGTGTTGGTTTTAATTCTTTCAACGCTCGAAATGGCGGAATTAACTTCGTTTACCGTAAAGATATCCGGATTAACGTATCCCAGTATCACTTTAAGGTATTCATCTTTGCTGTCAACATTGTTGGTGGTGCTATTGCAGTCATCGTACTCCTTATCGTAGTACATAAGGTTGTAGTGCATAACGGTTAGCGTATCTGCCTGGGAAGAAAATGCCATGCAGCAAATTAGTATCGAAACGAATGATAATTTTAAGGTATTCATTGTTGGTGTAAAATTTAGCCCGATACTTTTACCCTATACCCCCACTCCTTCAGCAGATCGGCAATTTTTTGTTTCATTTCACCCTGGATAATAATTTCCCCATCCTTTACAGATCCGCCTACACCACACTTAGTTTTAATCTTTTTACAAAGATTTTCCATATCATCAACCGGGCCCATAAAATTTTTAATTAGGGTAACCGCTTTGCCTCCACGGTTTTTACGCTCAAAGGTTACCAGCAAACTCTGCTGATTTGGCCTTAAACTTTCGGTATGGCTACTTTTTTCTTCCTCGACCTTGAAATCGGGGTTCGTAGAGTAGGCAAAGTTCAGATTTTGTTTCGAGGCGTACTCCTTTTTCATTTTTTAATGATGGGTGTTAAAACGGAACTGCAAAATACAAATCCTTTTACGGGTTTTTAGTTTAACTATCAACCCTAAAATGTTCCAAAATAAATTGATTTTCTGATTCATAACAATTGCATTGGTCAAATAAAGTTAAGATATTAACAGTACGTGCTTTTAGGAGTATTTTTTACTGGGCAACTCATTAAAAGTTGAATTATTTTCTTTTGCTCAGGGAAGATTGGCAAAGAATAGCGCGCACCATTTAACAAAGATTTATACTTGTCGGATAGTAAAATCTTTAAAATGTTCTACTTTTGCTTTTTACTGTTTAAAAATATTTAGATAATCTTATAGAGAAAATCGCATTACTTTATTCGCCACCATTAAGTTTATTAATAATGACTAAGTACAGGAAAGTAAACAACATTACCGGATGGATTGTTTTTGCCATTTCTGCCATTGTTTATCTGATGACGATAGAACCGACGGCAAGTTTCTGGGATTGCGGAGAGTTTATTGCAACGGCATTTAAGCTGGAAGTAGGCCACCCTCCCGGAGCTCCGCTCTTTTTAATGATTGCCCGTTTCTTTTCCTTGTTTGCCAGCGACAACGCTCATGTTGCCATGATGATTAATTCAATGTCGGCATTGGCAAGTGCGTTTACCATACTATTTTTATTCTGGACAATTACACATCTTGCCCGTAAGTTGATCATAAAAGACGAGAAAAATCCATCTTTAGCACAGACTGTTGCGGTAATGGCGAGCGGTGCTATAGGTGCATTGGCCTATACTTTTTCCGATACATTTTGGTTTTCGGCAGTTGAAGGGGAGGTTTACGCCCTATCGTCTTTCTTTACCGCCATAGTTGTATGGGCCATTTTAAAGTGGGAGGATGTAGCCGACGAACCACATGCAAACCGTTGGATTATTTTTATTGCCTACATGATGGGGCTCTCGATTGGCGTACATCTTTTAAATCTTTTAACCATTCCCGCAATTGCATTTGTTTACTATTTCCGGAAGTATAAAACAACCCGTAATGGCATTTTACTAACATTTTTAGTTTCGGCGGTAGTGCTGGTAGCCATTCTTTATGTGATAATTCCAGGGCTATTTAAATTTGGTTCTCTTTTCGAGTTGATGTTTGTGAACGGCCTTGGGTTACCGTACTATTCCGGCTTAATTTTTTACCTTATACTTGTTTTTGCCGGGTTGGCACTAGGTGTTATTTACACGCACAAGCATTCACATGTTATATTTAATACGGTTTTACTTGGCGTTTCCGTAATACTTATTGGCTATTCATCGTACTCGTTAATCCTGGTTCGTGCGTTGGAGGATACGCCAATCAATGAGAATAAGCCCTCGCACGTGTTTTCGATGATTAACTATTTAAATCGGGAACAGTATGGCGATAGACCGCTTTTTTATGGTCAGTACTACAATGCCCCCGTGGTTGATACTAAAGAAGTAAATACCTACGTCCCCAAGAATGGCAAATATGTGGAAACTTGGCTCAAAACAGAGTATGAATTCGACAGCCGTTTCAAGACAATATTTCCAAGGATGTACAGCCCCGCAGGCGACCATGTGGAGGAATACAGGAAGTGGGGCATGGTTGAGGGAAAACCCGTGTCCGTCAGATCCCGAAACGGAGAAAATGAAACACGTTATGTTCCCACGTTTGGTGAGAATCTGCTGTTTTTCTTCCGTTATCAGGTTAGCCACATGTATATTCGTTACTTCATGTGGAATTTTGTTGGGCGGCAGGATGACACGCAAAGTCAGGGTGGCATAGAAAACGGGAATTGGATAAGCGGGATTAAGCCAATTGATGCGCTCTTCCTCGGGAATCAGGACGATTTAACCGATGACATGAAAAATCATCCGTCAAGAAACACATACTTTTTTCTTCCTTTGATTTTAGGGTTAATCGGAATTTACTACCAGCTTTTTGCAAAACGCGACAAACGGAATTTTTTCGTAGTATTCATGCTTTTTTCCCTTACCGGATTTGCCATAGTGATTTACCTCAACCAGTATCCACTTCAGCCACGTGAACGGGATTATGCTTATGCCGGATCGTTTTATGCCTTTGCCATTTGGATAGGTCTGGGCGTTTTAGCTGTTTACGAGTGGTTCAAGAAAGTGCTTTCTGAAACAACCGCCGCCGGTACGGCCGGAATTCTTTGTACGGTAGTTCCGTTGATAATGGCTACGCAAAATTGGGACGATCACGATCGTTCCGGTAGATATACTGCTCGTGATTTTGCGGCAAATTATCTAAATTCTTGTCCGCCCAATGCGATACTTTTTACCAATGGCGATAACGATACGTTCCCGTTATGGTATGCCCAGGAAGTAGAAGGTATTAGAACCGATGTCCGTGTTGTGAATTTGAGTTTACTGGGAACCGATTGGTATATAGATCAAATGAAAGCCAAATGCTACGAGTCTAATCCTCTGCCAATTTCAATGACTCACAGTAAGTATGTTTTGGGCACCCGCGACATAGTTTACATCTACAACAGGATAGATGAATCTATAGAGCTGAAAAATCTCATGAATTTTGTGGCAAGCGATGATCTTGATACCCGGCTTCAGATACCCGGAGAGGCCCCGGTAGATTACCTCCCTACAAATAAAATAAAGCTTACGGTTGATAGGGCAAAAGTGCTCGCTTCCGGTACCGTAAAACCCAAGGACGAATCACTAATTGTACCCGAAATGGAATGGACCATTAAAGGCACCTACATTCAAAAAAGCGCAATGATAATTCTTGACATCCTTGCCAACAACAACTGGGAGCGTCCTGTTTATTTCGTGTCACCCTATGGCGATAGCGACGTTGGCCTCACGGATTACCTACAGCACGATGGTTTTGCCTACCGCCTTGTTCCCATAAAATCTTCTTCTGCCGATTTTCTCTCAATAGGTAGAATTGATAGCGATATTTTATACGATAAGCTGATGAATCAGTTTAAATGGGGACAAATGAATGACCCCAGCGTATTCATCGATTATAACAATCAGCGAACCGCCATAGTCCTTAAACTCCGTAACACATTTAACCGGCTGGCAGAAACGCTTATTCAGGAGAATAAAAAAGATTCTGCGCTGAAAGTTCTTGATAAAATATACGAGCTAATGCCGCACGAAAAGTATCCCTACGATTTTTTTATGATAGGTATAGCCGAAAATTATTTTAAGCTTAACCAAACCGAGCGGGCAACAGCCATTGTGAAAAAATATTCCGATATACTTACCCAAAAATTGAGGTATATCACCGGTTTGGGGCCACGCTACAAGGATTATTTTGATTATGATTTCAGGGTTAACCTGCAAACTTTGAACGAGCTGGGAAGTTTAGCCGGAACTTACGGGCAGACCCCAATAAAGGATAACATAAATAATGAGATGAATATGTTTATTGAACAGTATTCTCAGCGAAAGTAAACTTTGGAAAAAATCTTTTCACGTATTTTCGTGGTTTAATAGATATAATTTTTTGCAAATGTTAATACCTTTGAGTGTTTTAAATTTAATGCTATGTCGGAAACCTATGGTGAAATAGTTCAAATTATTGGCCCTGTAGTTGATGTCGCCTTTAGCGAAGCCAATGTAAAACTACCGGCCATTTATGATGCCCTGGAATTAACCAGGGAAAATGGCTCTAAGCTGATCCTGGAATGCCAGCAGCATATTGGAGAAAATACCATTCGTACAATTGCCATGGATTCAACAGATGGTTTATGCCGGGGAATGAAAGTACACTCAACAGGAAAATCTATTACCATGCCCGTTGGCGATCAAATCAAAGGCCGGCTACTGAATGTAATAGGCGAACCTATAGATGGACTTTCGGCATTGAAACAGGAAAGTACCTACCAAATTCATAGTAAACCGCCCAAATTCGATCAGCTTAGTACCGAAAAAGAGGTGCTTTACACGGGAATTAAGGTAATAGATTTGCTGGAGCCATACTCTAAAGGAGGAAAAATTGGTTTATTCGGCGGTGCAGGCGTAGGAAAAACCGTTATCATCATGGAACTCATCAATAACATTGCCAAGGGGTATAGCGGAATGTCAGTATTTGCCGGAGTGGGAGAACGAACCCGCGAGGGGAATGATTTACTCCGCGAAATGATTGAATCCGAAGTAATTCGTTACGGGGAAGAATTTAAGAAATCGATGATGAGCGGCGGTTGGGATCTTGAAAAAGTTGATGCCAACGCAATGGAAAATTCAAAGGCTACGCTAATATTTGGGCAGATGAACGAACCACCCGGAGCCCGTTCCACCGTGGCCCTATCGGGACTTACCGTTGCAGAATCGTTCCGCGACGGTGGCGAGGATGGGCAAGGTAGAGATATACTATTCTTTATTGATAATATTTTCCGTTTTACCCAGGCTGGTTCCGAGGTTTCTGCGCTTCTTGGCCGTATGCCGTCGGCAGTAGGATATCAACCCACGCTGGCCACAGAAATGGGTTTAATGCAGGAACGTATTACTTCAACTAAAAAAGGATCTATAACATCGGTACAGGCCATTTATGTTCCCGCCGACGACCTTACCGACCCCGCACCGGCCACAACCTTTGCCCACCTTGATGCAACAACGGTGCTTGACCGAAAAATTTCAGAGCTGGGAATATACCCCGCTGTGAGCCCGCTTGACTCAACATCCCGAATACTTTCGTCCGATGTGGTAGGCGAAGAGCATTATAATACGGCCCAAAGAGTTAAAAATTTACTACAGCGGTATAAGGAGTTGCAGGACATAATTGCAATTCTGGGGATGGATGAACTTTCGGAGGAGGATAAAATTGTGGTTCATCGTGCACGTAGAGTTCAACGGTTCCTCTCGCAACCGTTCCATGTTGCCGAAGCATTTACCGGCATAAAGGGTGTTATGGTCAACATTAAGGATACAATTAAAGGCTTCAACATGATTTTGGATGGTGCTGTAGATAAGTACCCCGAGGCTGCTTTTAACTTGGTGGGGACCATTGAGGAAGCCATTGAAAAGGGTGAGCGCTTGCTTGCTGAAGCCAAAAATTAGCGGTTATGGTATGCGATTTAATATCACCGGGGGCATCATTTCAGGTAGAGGATGTTTACTCTGTGAAAGTACCGGGTACAAAGGGATCATTTGGTATTCTACACAAACATGCACCAATAGTGTCTTCGCTTGAACCCGGGATTGTAAACGTGATTCGGAATGATAATTCGGAACTACAGTTTAATATTCCATCTGGCGGCTTTGTGGAGGTAAACGAGGATATAGTAACAATTATAGCAGAATCTGTTTCACGGGGGAATTAATTTACTTTAGGAAAAACTATTTTCGGATTTGGGTATATTCTGATGAGACCTGTCATTAATGAAAAAGATTCGGAACCACATCCTTTTGTTTTTTATTGTTTTCATCGGAAGTAATGGTTTGGCCCAACAAACCATTACTTTTTCATCGTTGGATGGTTTAACCATTACGGCGGATCTTTACCTGGTTGATACCCGGAAACCGTACATTCTGCTACTGCATCAGGCCGGGTATAGCCGGGGCGAATACCGAGAAGTTGCACCACGGCTAACCAAACTTGGCTATAACTGTTTGGCCATCGATCAGCGGTCGGGCTATGAGGTTAACTTCGTTCGTAACGAAACGGCAAAACTTGCCAAGGAAAAAAATTTACCTGCCGATTATCCCGATGCTCTTCAGGATATAGAGGCTGCCGTAAACTATATCAAGGCCAAAACTGATTTGCCCATTGTAATATGGGGAAGTTCCTATTCGGCATCATTGGCACTGATTGTTGCCGCGCAGGATTTGAGAATTAAGGCTGCCGTGGCATTTTCTCCCGGCGAGTATTTTAATCAGGATGGTTTTGTAAAATCAAAAATTTCGAAACTTTCAGTGCCCATTCTTGTGCTATCATCAAGAGGGGAATGCGAAATGGTAAAGGATGTTTGCGCGAGCGTTCAGCCTGAACTTACTACATTTTATTGTCCCACCGATGCCGGGAAACACGGATCTAAAGCATTGTGGAAATCAAATCCTTCCAGCAAGGATTACTGGATGACCGTAACAATATTTTTCAGCAAGTTAAAATAGAATATACCGTTTCGGGGATCGTAAAATATTTGAACCATATTTTTTCGGTTATGGGTTTCGGTTTTACCCAGAGTACACCTTAATTTTTTGAGGTTAGAGCAATCCTTCGTATTAGCCTTTCTTTCTGTAGGCACAAAAATTAACCGTAAATACGATAACATAATACATTAAAAATTACCCGCAAACAAAAATAGCGACGCGATTTGTTCAATGGATTCTTTGTTCTGTTGTTTTTAATATTTTTGTGTAAATTAAATTTGAAATGACTTTAGGTAAAGATAGTGGCGTTACTTGGTATGCCGCTTACACGAAACCGAGAAATGAAAAAAAGGTTTACTCTCGGCTGGCGGAAAGGGGAATAGATGTTTTTTTACCACTTCAAAAGAAAATAAAACAGTGGAGCGATAGAAAAAAGCTGGTTGAAGAGCCGCTTTTCAGATCCTACATATTTGTTCGAATAAGCCAAAAGGATTACTATAGCGTTCTTAATACAGCAGGAATTGTCCGTTATGTTACTTTTGGCGGTAAAGCAGCACCAATTCCTGACAGGCAGATAGAGCAGGTGAAACAACTTTTGGTTCAGGATGTGGAAATAGAACCGATAGACGAAACCCTGGAGCTGGGAACCATGGTTGAGGTTAAGTTTGGCGGACTTATGGGTATTGTTGGAGAATTGGTTGACCATGCCGGAAAGAAAAAAGTAATAATTAGAATTGACCATGTAAGCCATTCATTGCTGGTTACCCTACCAACCGGGTACGTTGCCCGAAGGGTTGAGTAAGTCGAAAGCCCCGGCTGTTGAATTGGATAGATTTTATTTTGTTTCCTTCAGGTAACCTGCCGGATTTACAGGAATGCCAGAAATTCTTACTTCGTAGTGTAAATGTGCGCCGGTACACCTTCCCGTGCACCCGGTGTAGCCAATCATATCTCCTTTGTTTACGCGATTACCCTTCGAAATTAAAATTTTGCTAAGGTGTGCGTAAACGGAGGATGTACCATCGTTATGTTCTATGATTATGTAATTACCAAAGCCCCGGTTATACTCGGCCAGAATAACCTTTCCGCTTGCCGAGGTATATACTTCAACATTTTTACCGGTTCCGAAATCAATACCATTGTGCTTTACCATTCTGTAAAGCGTTGGATGAAATCGCATCCCGTAAGGCGAGGTAATTTTTGCCTTTATTTTTGGAATAGGGGTAAGAACAGGAACGCCATCATTTTCGTTGGGTAATGGCTTGAACGTTGTTTCTGCTTTTACAGCTTCGGGTTTGGCATCGGCTGGTAAAACCGGTTGGGCTGGCTTTTCATTTTTTTCTATTTGTTTTGGATGGGTATCGGCAACCTCATCCTTGGGATTAACGGTAATCTGCTCGGTAACTATTACCGGATTACCGAGTGCTGCGCTGACATGCTTTTCGAAAACAATAATATCATCAACCGCATTTGCTTTGGCGGTGTCCTTTTGCTCTGTATAGTATTTTTTCAACCCCACCATGCTGTTGTAGTAATCCTGATAATCTGCGGCCATTTTTTTGAGTTCCTCTTCACGCTGTTTTTTAAAGTTCTGATAGTCGGATTCCCGGTTTGCTTTGTAACTTTCAAAGTCCTGTTCCAACTTCTTTTTTCCGTCCTGAGCAGGGGCATGGTTGAAAATTAGCACCAGCGTTAAAGGGGTTAAAGTTAATTTTGAGGTTCTCATCGATTTTTATTTTTAGTGAATATGAATCGGTTACATTTTTTATGCCAGTCTGGCAACGCTAAAAACAAATACTATTACGGCGATAAAATTAGCGATACAAAGAATGGGACAAGTATTGTTAGGGTAATACCGTGAATTAATGAAGGAATTGCGTACTCCTTCCCTGACGCTTTTGTTATTATGGGCAACGTTGTATCCATGCTGGTTGCTCCACCGGCGCAAATGGGAGCAATTTTCCCGAAAGCACCGGCAAGGATTGGTGCAAAAACCAACGTTATGATCTCTCTAATTACATTCGAAAGAAGTGCTACTACTCCAAGCCAGTCGCTATGGAGTTCTTTTATCAGAATACTCGATAAGCTATAGTATCCGTAGCCGGAGCCTACGGCAATGGCCTCCTTCAGGTTTATCCCCTTTATTAGGGGAACAACCAAAATAACGCCAATAGTAGTTCCCACTATGGTTGTTAAAGGAATCAGTAAAATTTTAAAATTCAAAACTTTAATTGCCTGTAATGCTTTAGTATCCGATCCTATTCCAGCTCCAACTAAAAACATTAACAGGTACAGGGCATATTGCCCAAAATCTACTCTTAGCATCAGTTCAGGAATAGTCCCGGAAATCCCAATAATCATTCCGGCAGCAAAAAATCCCAGAATTATAAAACTACTTTTCATTTTGATGATTTTTAAAGAAAACCCTATAGGTTAGCCAACCCAGCAGGGCACTTCCCAGAACACCTGCAATTGATATTATTAACGCTTTTACCCCAAGCGTATGTAATGACGATACTATTTCCTTGTTTGTGCCAATGCTAACCCCCATTGAAAAAAGAAGGGCATATATGGCATAGGTTGTAAGCGTTTCGTTTACTTTTACTAACCGGACAGACGATCTTATGAGATACCCCGTGGTTATGCCTAGAATCATTATTACTATAACTGTAAGCATGCAAAATATGTTTTCGTAAATATAGCCATAGTTTAACGGTTGGGTTAAAACGGGTTGCCTTTAAATAGTGTAAATTTAGAAATTGTTTGTTGTGTGGATATTAAAAATTTTAATGCAGGTGAAACCTACTTGCCGGTTGAATTGTTGATAGTAGAAAAGAACGATGTACCCCGATTATCATATACATACAAATTTTTCTGACGGACGCGATACCCATGAGGAAATGCTTGCCTCGGCACAGATTAGGGGCGTTTCCGAGATAGGATTTTCCGATCATATATGTATTAAACCCGTGGGATGGGCCATGAATATTGAAAAAATTCCAGCGATGATTCAAACCGTAGATATGCTGAAGGAAAAATCGGGGGTAATTACCGTAAGGCAGGGCGCAGAGGTCGATTATATTGTGGGAATGGAAAAACAAATCCGGGAGTTACTACAATCAATTCCCCTGGATTACTGTATTGGCTCTGTTCATTTTATCGACGATTGGAATTTTGATACTGATGTTACTCCTTACGATGCCGTCAATATAAATACGTTTTATAAAACGTATTTTGGATTGGTACAACGTTCTGCGAAATCGGGGCTGTTCGATATGGTAGGACATTGCGATTTAGCCAAGAAATTTGCGTATTATCCTACTTTTTCTCTCGAAAAAATTTTTAACGAAACGGCCAAAGTTTTCAGCGATTACGGTGTTGTTGTAGAGCTGAATACCAGTGGAAAAAATAAACCTTGTGCAGAATTTTACCCGTCAACACTTTTTCTGGAAATACTCCATCATCATAAAGTGCCCATAACCCTTGGCTCAGATGCTCATGTGGAGCAAAATATAGGTCAGTTTTTTGCAGAAGCGGTAGCGCTACTTAAACTGGTGGGGTATAGGGAAGTTGTAACTTTTTCGCAGCGGAAAAGAGTTCCTCAGAAACTTTAGGCGGAATTAGCTGCCGACGAGAGATGATATTTTATAGCTTTGCACAAATATTATACTATCATGTCCACATTTAATTGCGATTTTCTTGTTATTGGGTCAGGAATTGGTGGGTTAAGCTATGCCCTTAAAGTAGCCGAACGCGGAAGAGTAATACTCGTCACTAAAGCAGGGTTAGACGATACAAATACATCCTATGCACAAGGTGGAATAGCGGCTGTTACGTATGAGCCCGATACCATTGAAAAGCATATAAAGGATACATTAATTTGTGGCGATGGTCTTTGCGATGAGAGGGTTGTTCGGATGATTGCTGGGGATGCCCCCGCACAAATTAGCCAGCTAATCCAATGGGGCGTAAAGTTTGATCGTCAATCCAACGGACAGTACGATTTAGCGCGCGAAGGTGGACACTCAGAACATCGGATACTACACCACAAGGACAATACGGGCCATGAAATTCAGCGGGCACTCAGCGCTAAAGTTCGTCAGCATCCCAATATTCAGGTGTTTGAACACCATTTTGCAGTAGAAATTATCACCCAACACCACCTGGGTGTGGATGTGCGTCGTGGTGATCGCGATATTACATGCTTTGGCGCTTATGTACTCGACTTGAAAACCCAAAAGGTTTACACCTTTTTAAGTCGCGTAACTGTTATGTCCACCGGGGGAACTGGCAACATATACCATACAACAACCAACCCTGCGGTAGCTACTGGGGATGGAATTGCCATGGTTTACCGTGCGAAGGGCGAAGTGGAAAATATGGCGTTTGTGCAGTTCCACCCAACTTCGCTATACAACCCAGGTGAACGTCCATCGTTTCTGATTACCGAAGCTATGCGTGGCTTTGGGGCTGTACTTAAAACCAGAGACGGTAAAGATCTGATGGGCAAGTACGACAAGCGGGGATCGCTTGCACCCCGGGATATAGTTGCCCGTGCCATAGACCACGAAATGAAAACTCGGGGTGACGATTTCGTTTATCTCGATGTTACCGCCAAGGATCCTGGCGAAATTAAGAGCCATTTCCCGAATATTTACGAAAAGTGCCTATCGGAGAATATAGACATAACTAAAGATATGATTCCTGTTGTACCAGCAGCACATTTCCTTTGCGGTGGAATTAAGGTAAATATGAATGGCGAAAGCAGTATCAATCACCTTTATGCAATTGGGGAGTGCTCTTCAACCGGGCTTCATGGGGCAAATAGATTAGCCTCGAACTCACTAATCGAGGGAATTGTTTATGCAGAGAAAGCAGCCCGGCATAGCATTGGCACTTTTGGTAAAATAGATTTGAACGCAAGTATCCCCGAGTGGGATTACGAGGGAACAACTCACAACGAGGAAATGGTGCTTATTACCCAAAACTATAAGGAAATGCAGCAGATTATGAGCAACTATGTGGGCATCGTTCGCTCTAATTTACGTTTAGAGAGAGCCCACAATCGGTTGGCAATAATATACCGCGAAACGGAGGAACTGTATAAAAAATCGATACTTACCCAAAAGCTTTGCGAGCTGCGTAATATGATTAGCGTGGGATTTCTCATCATTCGTGATGCCCGAAATATGCACGAAAGCCGAGGGCTACACTACTCAATAGATTACCCGAAGCAGAGAGGGTTAGAGTTTTAACAGACAAAAAACCTCGAAGAAATCCGAGGTTTTTTGTAGCCCCACCAGGACTCGAACCTGAATTTGAAGTTTAGGAAACTTCCGTTCTATCCCTTGAACTATAGGGCCAGATGAATTCAATCTTAGAAATAATCCCTTTTTACCGAGGATCTTCCCATTCTTCCTTTGGTTTAAATTCCTGCAAAGATATAAAAATAACTTGATGTGCAAGTGTTACAATTACGACTGCCAGCAACAGAATGGGATTTAATTGTTAATAAGTATTGCAGGATTGTTCATTTTATAATTGGCAAGGAATAATTACATTAAAATAACTCGGTTTAATTTCACTTAAAATTTGCAGCAGGATTTTTTAATGTTTTTTTGCAGCAAAAACTAAAAATAATTTCTCTTATCGGATGAACGAGTTTAATTAATAGTAATATTTGCATAAAATTTTAAATAGTTTCGGTTAACGTTCAGTTAAATTTAATTATGAGTTAAATGGATAATGAGTTAGCACTAAAATTCAAAGAAGTTATTGAATCTTCGGAGGACGACGAACCTCCGAGTAGATGCGAAAGTAAATCCTCTACTTTCGCTTTTGATTGTGTCGATGAACGGGTACTACGATTACCTGCACCCACATTCCCCGCTAGTAAACGTTCGTTGGATTTTATTCAGGAGTTTTTCCCTACAGCAAGTTTGAACGATTGGAATAGCTGGCGATGGCAGCTTAAGAATAGCATTACAACAGTAGGCCGGCTAAAAACAATATTGCAGTTATCTCAGGAAGAAATTGAAGCGATTGATAATCCTAATCATTCCTTGCCATTGCGAATTACTCCCTACTATGCAAGTTTAATTAACCGGAATAACCCGGGCGATGCAATTCGTCGGTCAATGGTTCCAACCATCAACGAGTTAATCCTGTCTCCGGGAGAAGCCACTGATCCTTTAAACGAGGAGCATTCCAGCCCTGTTCCAAACTTAGTACATCGTTATCCCGATAGGGTTCTTTTTTTGGCAACGGGATTTTGTTCGGCGTATTGCCGTTACTGCACCCGTTCCCACATGGTTGCTAAAGATAAATGCCACGTTGGCACGGAGGCCTGGCAACCGGCGTTGCGCTATATTCAGGAACACACAGAGGTAAGGGATGTCCTTATTTCCGGAGGCGATCCATTAACAATGTCCGATTCGCATATTGAGTATTTACTTTCCCGGTTGCGCGCCATTAGCCATGTGGAAATGATAAGAATTGGAACCAAAGTTCCCGTTGTTTTACCGCAAAGGATAACCCCGAGGTTTGTTAAAATATTAAAACAGTTCCACCCATTATACATCAGCATTCATTTTACACACCCAGATGAACTATCCGTTGAAACGGCAGAAGCTTGCGCTCGTTTAGCCAACGCAGGAATTCCCCTGGGAAGCCAAACCGTGTTGTTAAAAGGAATTAATGATAACATAGATACAATGCGCCGGCTGGTTCAGGGATTACTTAAAATAAGAGTCAGGCCGTACTACCTTTACCAATGCGACCCGATTCCCGGGTCAAACCATTTTAGGACTAAGGTTTCGGCGGGAATAGAGATAATAAAAGGCTTAAGGGGTTTTACAACGGGATATGCCATTCC
The DNA here is from genome assembly GCA_050180015.1 of Bacteroidales bacterium. Lineage (GTDB taxonomy): Bacteria > Bacteroidota > Bacteroidia > Bacteroidales > Tenuifilaceae > JBFXEO01. The sequence goes on from JBFXEO010000001.1 coordinate 25,127, forward strand.
TAACTTTGTGATTGATGCGCCCGGAGGTGGAGGTAAAGTTCCTTTATTGCCGGAGTACTATCAGGGCGAAGTTGGTGGAAATGTAATTTTAAAAAATTACGAGGACAAAATATATCACTACCCCAACCCAACAGATTAGTTTTTGTATATAGCAAGGCGGAACCATTTGACAATTGAACGGGTGCGTCCAGATATTTGTATTGTTGCACTCCTATGTCCATAGCGTATAATTTTAACTATAATAAGCGTTTTTATGCTGAATGTGGGCTTAACCTACGACTTGCGTAGCGACTATTTGAAACAGGGTTTTACCAATGAAGAAACGGCCGAGTTCGATTCTGAGGTTACAATCGATGCCATTGACACAACATTAAAAAAATTAGGATTTGGTACTCAAAGAATAGGCAATGTTTTTTCGTTGGTTGATTGCCTGGGCAGAGGTGAAAGATGGGATTTAGTTTTTAATATATGCGAGGGCCTTTACGGAATTGGCCGCGAAGCCCAGGTCCCTGCCATTCTGGATGCATACCGGATTCCCTACGTTTTTTCCGACCCACTTGTACTGGCCCTCACCTTACACAAGGGTCAAACAAAAAGGGTAATTCGGGATTGTGGAATTCCTACCGCCGATTTTGTTGTTGTAGAGTCTATTGCAGATATTGAAAAGGTAAACCTTCCATATCCGCTATTTGCAAAGCCAGTTGCAGAGGGAACTGGAAAGGGGATAGATGGGCAATCAAAAATATCCGGTAACAAAGAACTTGCTGAAATTTGCAAAGGCCTATTACAAAAGTTTAACCAACCGGTGTTGGTGGAAACCTATTTGCCCGGACGTGAATTTACGGTTGGAATTGTAGGAACTGGCCTGGAGGCTCGTTCGGTAGGAGTAATGGAAATTTTAATCTCCCCGAAGGCAAAAGAGCAAACCTACTCTTTTCATACCAAGGAGAACTGGAAGGGTATCGTTGATTATTCGATGGTAGCCGGCGATACCGAAAGAAAGTGTGTCGATACCGCACTGAAGGCCTGGCTATGCCTTGGCTGTAGAGATGCCGGACGGGTTGACCTAAAGATGGACGCAAGCGGAATCCCTAATTTTATAGAGGTTAATCCGTTGGCGGGAATTAATCCGGAGCATTCCGATTTACCAATGCTTGCCGCCAAGAACGGACTGGATTTTACCTCGTTAATTAAGCGGATAATGGGTTCTGCCTTGCAACGAATTAAAAAGCAAGCATATGGTTAGAGATTTTTCCAACGCGGTAATACTCTACAACGAACTTTCATCCAACCCTGGACCAGATGAGACAGATGTGCTCGATCAGGTGAGGCTTGTTGCCGAAATGCTCGATCAGCTGGAAATAGGACATCAAACGTTGGAGTTTTCGTTAAACCTCCAAAAGAACAGGGATGCCCTGGAAAGGCTAAAGCCTGATTTCGTATTTAACATGGTGGAGTCGGTTAACAATAGGGGCGATCTTGTTTTTCTTGCACCGGCTCTTTTAAATTCTATTGGGATTCCCTTCACCGGGGGATCCCTCGAAACAATTTTTCTTACATCATCTAAAACGTTAACCAAGCAATGGTTGAACCATGCCGGTATCCCTACGGCATACTGGTATCAGGGGCAAGATATATTTACACCCCAGCGGGGTAAAAAGTATATCATTAAGCCCATCTGGGAGGAAGGCTCTTTGGGGCTAGATGAGGATTCTGTTTTTGACGCGGGCGATCCGGTGTTTGCTGAAAAAATCAAACGCACCAATTTTAAAACACATTTTATAGAGGAATACATTGATGGACGTGAATTTAATGTTTCAATGTTAGCAACAGAATCTACACCGCAGGTTTTACCTATCCCCGAAATGATTTTTGAAAATTACACGCCGGGTAAACCCAAAATTCTGGGATACACAGCTAAGTGGAACGTCGATTCTTTTGAGTATCGCAATACCAACAGATCTTTCGATTTACCCAAATCCGATGATTCCTTGCTCGAAAACCTTCGTAGCATTTCTTTGAAATGCTGGGATATTTTTGCTATTAACGGATACGCCCGGGTCGATTTCCGGGTCGATGGCAATGGAAATCCCTGGGTTTTGGAAGTTAATGTAAATCCGTGCATAACCCCGGACAGCGGTTTTTACTCAGCCTGCGAGCAGGCTGGAATAAGCTTTAGAGAGGCCGTAAAGCGTATTATTACTGATATTTCTAGAATTAAATAGGTATAGCGATGTTGGAGCTAGTGCTTAGAACAGAACCCAGGGTTGAGGATATAGAAAGTATCCGGGAAATAGTGGTTTCCACCGGTTTTTTTTACGACTACGAAATACCTGTTGCGGTGGAATTAATTCAGGAAAGGATTGAGCGGGGTGTTGCCAGTGACTATTTTTTTATTTTTGCCGATTATGGTGGGCGTACTATTTCTTACGCCTGTTTTGGGCCAATAGCATGCACCAAGGGTAGTTTTGATTTGTACTGGATTGCCACACACAATGATTTTAGGGGAAAGGGGATTGGTAAAAAAGTTCTGGACGCTGCAGAAATGGAGATTGGTAAAATGGGGGGACGCGGAATTTATATCGAAACATCGTCGAAACCGCTATACAAGCCAACGCAAGAGTTTTACGAAAAGTGTGGATATACCGTTAATGCAATTCTTAAGGATTTTTACGATGTAAACGATGACAAAATAATTTTTACCAAATTCCTTGATATTTTGTAGAACAGTCCAGCGTGTAATGTTTGTTCTCTTCGATTCTGGCGTTGGACTGGCACGTACTAGTGAAACCGGGCCCTGAGTAAGCTAAACCGGTGAAACAATGAAACTATTTGACCAGATAAAAGCAGCTGCCGATTCTCTCCTTTCAATTTTCATTCAATAAAAAAATACAATTTATTTGTATCAACTTGTGTTATTTTATTATTTTTATCCTTGTAAAAATTTCAAATTGTAACTGTATGAACGAAAAGTTAAAAGTTGATGCCATTGATCAAAAAATACTATCATACCTGGTAAAAAATGCCCGTATGCCATTTCTCGAAATTGCCCGTGAGTGTGGAATATCCGGTGCAGCAATTCATCAACGGGTAAAAAAAATGGAGGATGCCGGAATTATAGCTGGCTCTAGGATGATTGTTAAACCCAAGGCATTGGGTTTTGATGTTTGTGCGTATGTTGGCGTACAGCTTGTTTCTACCAATCAGTATAAGGGTGTGATTGAGGCGTTGAAATTGATGCCCGAGGTTGTAGAATGCCATTTCATAACCGGTGAATACGCCTTACTGCTAAAAATATTTTGTAGGGACAATGAACACCTGATGGATGTTTTAGTAAATACAATTCAGAATATATCGGGAATATCGCGTACAGAAACCTTTATATCGCTCGATCAGGCAATAGAACGTCCTGTTTATGTTAAGGATAAAAGTGTAGTTAAAAGTTAATACTATACAGGCACGAAAATAAAAGAGCCCCATGGTTGGGGCTCTTTTATTTTCTATGTTGGGGTTAATCAATCATCATCTTCTTCTTCATAGGCATCATCATAAAAATTGTCATTTTTAAAGGAATCCCTTAAATTGTCATCAAGGTCTTCGTCGTCGTCAATTTCATCATAGATTGAGCGTCTTACATTTTTATCCTTCTTTACAGGTTTGAGTTTTCTCGCTCTTTTCATCTCATCGGAATCGTAAGAATCATTCTTTACGGATTTCCGAAAATCATTCTTTGACTTCATTACGAGAGTTGTTAAAAATTATTCTCCTTTTTAGTTGTTGGTTAATATCAATAAAACTGTTTATGTTATAGCTGCAATTTTAAGAATTTTTTTGTTTGCCACTATAGTGTTATGTTTTTTAGGCTAATTTTTACGAGGGTTGAACTTTAGTGTTTGCCGAGGGGTATCATTTTGCGTGCTGTACTAAAGCAAATATATTATTATTTTTTTAATCAAACTGCTTGTCAAACAATTTTTCTTTCGGGCAAGTATATTTGAGTTTGACCATTTCTTCTGGAGTTAATGTAATTTTAGCATCGGTCAAATCGGGATTTATTGTATAATTTTACATCGAACAATAGCTTTATGGGAACAGAAATTATCCTTGGCCAGCTGCTGATTTTTGGGATTTTAATGCTAGTAGGGGCTGTTGCTTCCTGGTTTAAGTTGATAAATGACGATGGAAAGGATATTCTTTCGCGGATTATTATTGATATTACCCTTCCGTTTTTAATTTTAGGCACATTTATTCGGCTCGATAGCAATTCCGCAATGCTGATGAACGGATTAATGGTATTCGGATTTACCTTTTTTAACCTGGGGCTTCTTTACTTGCTCGGAACCGCTTCGTCATCGTTACAGAAACTTAGCCCTGCCGATTCTACCATTCACACGCTCCATACGATGTTTGGGAATATTGTTTTTCTTGGATTTCCGTTATTCGATGCGCTATTTCCCGGTGGTGTTGGGGTTTTCTATGCGGCATCGTATCAGCTGGCATCCAATGCAATTACTTTTACCTATGGGGTTTACCGGTTAAGCGCAGGCAACAATAAATCGGGTTTAAAAAGTTTAATCAATGTAAATACGGGGGCCCTCGTTTTAGGCTTTACCACTATGATTTTTGGAATTAAAGTACCCCGGTTGGTTATAGATTCTTTTAGCAGCCTTGGGAAGTGTACCAGCCCATTATCCATGGTTTATATTGGTGCTTTACTTGCCGGGCTTAACATTAAAAGTATTATAAAAACCTGGAGTATCTATATTTTAAGTATCAACAAACTGATACTAGCACCGTTGCTGCTTGGGCTAACCTACCTTGGAATCAATAGATTTTTTAATCTTGGTTTGTCTATAGAGGCATTTGTAGTGCTGGTAATGCAGGCCAGTATGCCATGTCAAACAATTGTAGTTGTAATGTCGAGACGCTATGGGGGCAACCATCAACTGGCAACCGGGAACCTGTTTATAACCACCCTGTTGAGTATCTTTACCCTGCCGCTTATTTATCTTTTTTTAACCACAATTTTTGCGTGGTAAATTAAACGAAAAATGCGGGGGAATCCCGCATTGACCACCGTCTTGTTGCTGATTATTTAACGGTAATTGCTACGTCTAGGGTAAATTCGTCGCTAATTATATTATCGCCGAGGTTGTCGAAAAACTTTCCTGAACCGTAGCGGATATTGTACAGGGTTCTATCAACCGTAATTTTTGTTTTGTAAGTGTTATTGTCCCTATACACGTCAAATTTTATGGGATACGTTTGTCCTTTTATGGTAAGTTCCGCCGTTGCAGCGGCCCTGCCATCCTTAAACTGGGTTGATTTAAGATTGCTGAGCAGCGAAATTTTAAATGAGCTGACACCAAAAAAATCATCAGAACCTAAGTGGTCAACCAACTTTTTATTCCACTCTTCACTTTTAATATCTTCACAGGAAATCGTTTCCATGTCAACAACAAAATTTCCGTTGACAATTCGATCGTCCTTTACAACAAAACTACCTTCCTTTAACAGTATTGAGCCGTAATGCTCTCCATTTACTTTTTTAGCATTCCACTTTAGGGTAGATTTGCTGGCGTCAACCTTAAAATCTTGAGGGTATCCAAGCACGCTTATGCTTATAAGCAGAGCAAGGGAAATACTTTTTTCTTTATTCATAGCATTTTGTATTTTATTTACTGATAAACAGTTAAACAAATTAGTTTGTTCTATAGGGAACGGGAATAAATATCGTTTATAGGAGTTTGACAGAGCTACGCCGATACAGAAATTGTAGCCGAAGAGTTATATTTACCAAAAAATAGACCGATGCGCGTAGTGATTCAACGGGTAAAAACTGCAAAAGTTGAAGTAACCGGGGCAACCGTGGGTGAAATAAACAAAGGTTTACTGACCTTTGCCGGATTTGAGAGCTCAGATAGCGATGAAGATTTAAATTGGATGGCCGATAAAATTATCAAGCTTCGGATTTTTGACGATAATGAGGGGGTGATGAACTTATCCGTAACAGATATAGCAGCGGAAATTCTTGTGGTAAGTCAGTTTACGCTTCATGCTAAAACCAAAAAGGGAAATCGGCCTTCGTACATGCAGGCAGCACCACCGGCAATGGCGGAATCGCTATACAATAAGTTTCTAAGTTTGCTTAAGGGCAAGTCCGCATGCCGGATGGCTACGGGACTTTTTGGTGCAAAAATGGATGTTGCGCTGGTAAATGATGGTCCGGTTACAATAATTATTGACTCTAAAAACCGTGAATGATGGATGACCTTACGTTAAAACAAGCACAAATCCTGGTTGATTCGTGGATTAAGGCTCATGGGGTACGCTACTTTAATGAGCTTACCAACATGGCCTTGCTGGTGGAAGAGGTTGGCGAACTTGCCCGTATTGTTGCCCGTAAGTACGGCGAGCAATCTTTCAAGGATGGTGAAAATCCCGATTCTCTGGCCGAGGAAATAGCCGATGTTTTTTTTGTGCTGGTTTGTATGGCAAACCAAATGAACGTAAACCTTGCCGAGGCCTTTTTCAGGAATGTTGATAAAAAGACCAGGAGAGATTCAACCCGGCATCACCAAAATCCCAAATTATTGTAAATTTGGCATATCGATTTAAACTAAACTATTTGCGATTATGGAACTTTTGTTGGACGAAAAATTTAACCTGAAGGTTAATCAGGAAGAAGTGGAAGTTGCGCTTACAAGCATTAAGGAAAAGGCAAAAAGTCGTTTGGGAGAAATAGATACCCTGAAAAAATGTTTCAGTATTATAGATTTAACTACACTTAATTCCACCGATGGGTACAAGCGGGGAAAACAGTTTGCCGATAGGGTAAGTAAATTTCCTACTGATTTTCCGGGAATGCCAAACGTTGCTGCTATCTGTGTGTATCCAGCGTTGGTTACTGCAGTAAAAGAAAACTTGACGGTTGAAAATGTTAAGATTGCCTCGGTTGCCGGGGGGTTTCCATCGTCACAAACATTTATAGATATTAAACTTTCCGAGTGCGAAATGACCATAGAGCAGGGTGCCGATGAAATTGATGTTGTTATTTCTGTTGGCGCATTTCTCGAAGGCGATTACTTTACTGTATTTAGCGAATTACAGCAAATTAAGGAAGTTGCGGAGGATACCCATGTAAAGGTAATCCTCGAAACAGGAGCACTGCCAACTCTTGACAATATTAAATTAGCCTCATTCTTAGCAATGGAGGCAGGTGCCGATTTTATTAAAACATCAACAGGAAAACTTGAACCGGCAGCCACCCCTGAGGCTGTTTACGTTATGTGTTTAGCTATTAAAGAGTTTTTTGAGAAAACAGGCAAACGGGTTGGGGTTAAACCCGCTGGCGGTGTTTCAACTTCGTACGATGCGCTTGTATTCTACACAATTGTAGAACAAATTCTTGGCCAGGAATGGCTTTACCCCGGATTATTCCGTTTTGGTACAAGTAAGTTAGCCGATATTCTTTTATCCGATATTTTGGGTAAAGATGTTAAATATTTTAGCCAGTCTTTCGCTGGGTATTAGTAAAAGACTAAGCGATAAATATCAGCCTAAAAATTTCTACGAATAGAATATTGACATACCGCAGTGTGGGAATGGCCCCAATGCACATTTACCACTTACCAGTATAAGTAAGAAAGGCTGTTCGGGTGTTGTGCCCCGACAGCCTTTCTTACTTATAGCAGATAACGTTATGTTTACCACCAAATGGAGTAAAGTACAATTAGTATAATGATAACCAATGTTGCACCAATTTTGAATCCTTTACCGGTTGAAAATAGTTCCCGTGATATAGTTATGGCCTTTGCGTGTACCTTGTTGCCCTCTACGATTGCAAAAATCCAAATTATAGAAAGACATACGAGGAACACAATGCCCATTCTATCCATGAAGGGTAACGAGGGGAGTAGTAATTTGAACAACAGGGAGAAAACAAAAGTACCAATTGCAGCACCCAACGCACCATTGGCAGTAGCCTTTTTGTAGAAGAAACCAGCCAGGAATATGGCCAACGCCCCCGGACTTATGAACCCTGTGAATTCCTGAATGTACTGGAACGCCTGATCGAGGTTGGAAAGCATTGGTGCAATGAACACAGCAATTAGTAAAGCAATGAAACTTGCTAAACGGCCAACGTTTACCAGTTTATGTTCCGATGCGTTTTTGTTCATGTACTCCTTATAAAAATCTAAGGTGAAAATGGTAGATACACTGTTCATCATTGATGCAAGAGAACTCACAATAGCCGCTACCAATGCAGCAAAGGCCAATCCTTTAATACCCGTAGGAACAAAGTTGTGTAAGAGCCAAGGGTAAGCCTCGTCGGATTTTGCAATGTCGGCATGAAGTGCAAATGCAACAATACCGGGTATTACAACAATTAAAGGGAGTAATATTTTGAGAAATGCAGCAAAAACCAACCCGCTTTGAGCTTCCTTAATGTTTTTAGCCGCTAAGGCCCGTTGAATAATATACTGGTTACAGCCCCAGTAGTAAAGGTTAGCCACCCACATGCCACCAATTAAAACGCTAATTCCCGGTAAATCCATATAGGCATCCTTTACCCCCCCCTTACCATCGGGAACCATCATTTGACCTTTTTCCAGAATCATATTAAATTTTTCCGGAGCCTTCTGTAGGAGTAGTTTAAATCCTTCAATAAAGCCGTGCCCATCACTTAAAGAATTAAGGGCAAAGTATGTGGTTATTAATCCGCCACCGACCAAAAAGATTACCTGAACCACATCTGTCCATGCTACGGCTTTTAGCCCCCCGTATATTGAATACAGTGCGGCAAAAAAAGCTAATCCAATTATACCATACATCATAGGAATACCCATGATTTTTTCCATGGCAAGAGCACCTAAATAGATTATGGAGGTAAGGTTTACAAAAATAAAAACTAACAACCAAAAACCGGCCATCACAGTTTTTACCCGTTTATCGAATCTTGATTCGAGAAACTGGGGCATTGTAAAAATTTTTTTCTTCAGAAAAATCGGGAGAAAAAACATAGCTACAATAATTAGGGTTAATGCGGCCATCCATTCGTATGATGCAATTCCTAGGCCTATGGCAAAGCCAGAACCAGACATCCCAATAAACTGTTCGGCAGAGATGTTCGAGGCAATAAGCGATGCTCCAATTGCCCACCAGGGCAATGCCCTTCCGGCCAGGAAGTAATCCCCGGAATTTGTTTCGGAATCGCGTTTACGGAACGATACCCATAATCCAAGCCCCACAATTAGAATTGCATAGGTCGCAAAAACGATGTAATCAATAGTTGCAAATGTCATGACTAAATTTTTTAGTTAGATGATTTGGTTTCATTGGAACAAATATATGTCTATATGGTATTACTCCTGCAAAAATGGGTACATCAATACCCACTCATCAAAAAAATATTTTTTGATCCAGTAGCGTTATCATCAGTATTTTATATTATTTAGGGTTAATTTGGTGTATTGTATTTTATGGCTAGGCGAAAAAACAGCTGAGGTACGTTTGACTAAAGGGACAACAAAAAAGATGTAGGTTAAAATAACCAGTATTTGGGGAATGTTTTGGAAAAGGGTCGTTGCGGCCAGTTGAATACTTCAAATATTTCGGGAAATAATTTATTAATGTGCTTCAAGCCAATTGCTCCCGGTGCCCATTTCAACCTCGAGCGGAATTCGCAATTTCACAGCACCTTCCATACAGTTTTTGACAATTTCTTTCACCTTATCTAATTCCGGACGGTAAACGTCAAAAACAAGCTCGTCGTGTACCTGGATTATCATTTTCGATTGTAAGTTTTGCCGTTCCAGTTCGCGATGAATATTAATCATGGCTATCTTTATAATATCGGCAGCAGAACCCTGAATGGGTGCATTTATAGCATTTCGTTCGGCTAGCCCACGAACCGTTCCGTTGTTTGAGTTGATATCGGGCAGGTAGCGTTTTCGGCCAAAAATAGTTGCTACATAGCCTTTTTCCCGGGCATCGGAAACGCAGCTATCCATGTATTTTTTTACACCGGTATAGGTTGCAAAGTACCCGTCAATTAAATCCTTTGCCTCAGTTCTCGATATTCCAAGTCGTTGTGATAACCCAAATGCCGATATTCCATAGATCATTCCAAAATTGGCCGTTTTTGCCCGGCTGCGCTGTTCTCGGGTAACATCGGCAAGGGGAACCTTGAATATTTTTGCTGCAGTGGTGGCATGAATATCCTCTCCGTCTCGGAATGCCTGAAGCATCTGTTCGTCGCCGCTTACATGTGCCATTAGCCTGAGTTCAATTTGAGAGTAGTCAGCAGAAAGAATGAGATAATCGCCATGCGAAGGAATAAATGCCTTTCGAATTTCCCGTCCGTTCTCATCGCGAATGGGTATATTTTGCAAGTTGGGGTTGTTGGAGCTTAACCTTCCGGTTGATGCAACCGCCTGGTTGAACGATGCGTGAATTTTTCCTGTTTTCGGATTTACTAGCGTTGGAAGCGTTTCGATGTAGGTTGAAAGTAATTTTTTCAGCGAGCGGAACTCCAGTATTTTGCCAACAATAGGATGTGCGTTGATATGCTTCATCAACTCCTCCTCGCTGGTGGAATACTGTTTTGTTTTGGTTCGCTTTGCGCCGGGCGATATTTTCAACTTTTCAAATAATACTTCGCCCAGCTGTTTCGGGGAGGAAATGTTTAAATCCGGAATGCCAGCCATCAGCTTAATTTCATCACCAAGTTTAATTAAATTGGCATTGAGCATTTTGCCATATTCGTTGAGGCTTTGCGAATCGAGCCGGACTCCGTTTCGCTCAATTTGAGCAAGAACCTCAATAAGTGGTTCTTCCAACGTGAAGTAAAGTTCTGTTAAGCCTTGCTCATCCAAGCGAGGGAATAGAATGTATTCTAACTGCAAGGCGATATCGGCATCCTCGCAGGCGTAAACCTTGATCTTATCGAGCGGAACAGCACGCATATTCAATTGCGAGGGTCCTTTTTTGCCAATTAACTCTTCTATTTCAATGGTTTTGTAACCCAGCAGGTTTTCGGCGAGTAGGTCGAGGTTGTGACGCGAATCCGGGTCGATAAGGTAGTGCGCCAGCATGGTATCGTATAGTTTTCCCTTTAAGCGTACACCATAGTTGGCAAGCATCTGCATATCAAACTTGATATTTTGCCCAATTTTACCGATTGCCGGATTTTCGAAAACTTCCTTAAATTCGTTTACGATACTAAAAGCCTCATCTCGCTTAACCGGGATAGGAATCCACCACCCTTGTTTAGGGTTTATGGCAATGGAAATTCCAACAAGTGCCGATTGTATGGTATCTAATCCTGTAGTTTCAGTGTCAAAAGCAAATTCGGTGCAACTATTCAACTGCTGAATTAGCAAGTTTCTTTCCTCGGCGGTTGCCGCTACCCTGTAATCAACCTCAAAATCGTTTACGGTGAGTAAATTTGATAGTTGTTGTTGTGGTGCAACCGGAATATCACCAAACAACGAACCCTGAACGTACTCTTGCCTTGCAGGTTGTTCCTGTGGTTTAAATTCGCGAATTAGCGACCGGAATTCCAACTCTTCGAGCAGCGGGAGTACCACTTTATGATTTGCTTCGCGAAGCATCAAATCGTTGTAGTTAACATCAAGCGCAAGGTCGGTTTTTATGGTGACCAATTTGCGGTTTAGTGCAAGCAATTCGTGCGATGAGTCCAAGCTATCACGCTGGGCTGGACTTAACTTGCTGGTATTGTTCAGCAAATTATCAATGCTTCCGTACTCTGAGATTAGCTTAGCCGCAGTTTTTTCGCCAATTTTGTTTACTCCCTTGATGTTGTCGGATGTATCGCCCCAAAGTGCCAAAATATCGATAAACTGCTTGGGCGATTGAATGCCGTAACCCCGGCAAAACTCATCGGAAGTAACAATTTCCATCTCGTTTCCGCTTCGTCCCGGCTTGGCAATTTTGATATTATCACTTAGTAGCTGACCGTAATCCTTATCGGGTGTTATCATAATAACTTCAAATTCCTGCGGATTGGCATTTGCTGCCAACGTTCCAATAATATCATCGGCTTCGTAACCGTTGAGTTCCACAATGGGAATTTGCATTGCCCGTAAAATATCCTTAATGATTGGTACGGCTGCTCTAATGTCTTCCGGGGTTTCCTGTCGTTGTGCCTTGTACTCGGGGTACAGTTCCGACCGGAAAGTTGGGCCCGATAAATCGAAACCTACCGCAACGTGGGTTGGGTTGAATTTTTTGATGGCATCGACTGTGGCCTTGGTAAAACCAAAGATTGCCGAGGTGTTCAGCCCCTTACTGTTTTTCATGGGACGATTGATAAAGGCATAGTATGCCCTGTAAATTAGGGCGTAAGCATCGAGCAGGAGCAGGCGTTTGTTCATGGCTGAGTTTTATGAATTATCGGATGCATACCATTCTGCATACGATGTGGCTGTTTCGTGCATTTTTAGGTGATGGAGTTTAACACCAACAGGGAGCTTCGCTGCAATAATATCGGCAAAATACTCCAGCATATTTTCGCAGGTTGGTTGGAATGGCAAAGCCTCGATGCGCGCCAGCTTAGCATCGGTCAAGTGCTGATAAATTGATGTTTTATCCATTACAGCCACGGCATGATCGAATCGGTGAATGATTAACGGATTTACAATATTTTTAAGATCACCGAAATCCATTACCATTCCCAGCTTAGGGTTCCCATTCTGGGTAATTGGTTCGCCAATAACAGTAACGGAAAGTATGTAGGAATGCCCGTGCATGTTGCTGCATAGCCCGTCATACCCTTCCAGTACATGGGCCATTTCGAAACGGAACTCCTTGGTTAATCGTATTCTTGGCATTATCGTGAAACGTTAAACGGATATTATGTTGTCTATTTGTTAACCGTTTTGTCTTCTTTGTTTTCTGACGCCTGAAATCTGATGTCTAGTATCTATTCATAACAAAAACGCCACAGATATCGTCGCAATCGTAGCTGTGCCCAACAATTTTTTCTTCGTGTGTGTATGTCCCTTCCAGCATATCCAAATTATAGCCCGCCAGCTCTTCACCCGACGGTGAGATTGCCTTAATTCCCTCGAGTTTTACTTTACTTCCCTCGATACTGCCCGAAACCTCCTGACGAACCCAGAACGATTCCTCATCCTCAACACACTCTTCGTATTCCAAATAGCCAGTAATTAAATTTCCATTCTGATTTAGAACGGCAAACCCCCTATCGGTTCCACACTCAAATTCCTCGCTGAATAGCCATCTTCCGGAAATATCTTTTATCATTCTCTAGAGTTTTTTACAAAGATAGTGAACGTTGAGCGTTGAAGATTGTTTAAAATGATATATTTTTATGAATAGGAGGAATAGCGGGAAGTTAAGCGTTAACCACCATAAACGATCAACAGTAAACCGTCAGCCATGAAATACATAGGAGCACACGTTAGCGCATCGGGCGGCGTGGAGAATGCGCCGCTTAATGCGCACAGTATTGGGGCTACCGCATTTGCCCTTTTTACAAAGAATCAACGGCAATGGATTGCCCCGCCGCTTACAGCAAAAAGTATCGATCTTTTTAAGAAACATTGCGATGATTTTGGTTACAGGCCAACCATGATTCTGCCCCACGATAGCTACCTAATAAATTTGGGGAGTCCTGATGGCGAAGCGTTGAAAAAATCGCGCGATGCGTTTCTCGACGAGATGAAACGTTGCGAGCAGCTGGGGCTCGATAGGCTTAACTTTCATCCCGGGAGCCATCTCGGTAAAATATCGGAAGAGGAAAGCTTACGGTTGATTGCCGAGTCAATTAATATGGCTTTGAGAGAAACCGAAGGGGTTATTGCCGTTATCGAAAACACCTCGGGGCAGGGTAACAACGTGGGATTCAAGTTTGAGCACCTGAAGTATATAATTGATTTGGTTGAGGACAAATCGCGTGTTGGTGTTTGTATTGATACCTGCCATGCCTTTACCGCTGGCTACGATTTACAAAGCAAAACGGGTTTCGGGAAATCGTTCGGTGATTTTGAACGGATAGTCGGTTTCCGTTACCTGAAGGGAATGCACCTGAACGATACCCAAAAAGGGCTTGGCAGCCGTGTTGACCGACACGAAAATTTGGGAACGGGAATTCTGGGAATCAATACTTTCCGCTGGATTATGAGCGATTCCCGTTTCGATGGAATTCCTTTAATACTTGAAACCCCAGACGAAACCAAGTGGGCGGAGGAGATAAAGTTACTCAAGACACTGTAAGGCACTTGTTCCACCCATGCGGACCTGTTTTTTCTGCTGTCAAAAATTTTTTTTCAAAGCAGAAAACGCCAAATTTCCAACGTGATAAAAAAAATTCCACAGCAGGGGAATCTTTTTCGACAGCAGAAAAATAAAGTATGACGGAAGAGCTAAAAACGTTCGGCAACAGTTGTTGCTCCGTCGGCGATTTTTTTCATTAAACCCTGCCAGGGTTTTAACTATATCAGCCAAAAAACGGGCATAGTATTTGTTAAGAGGAAAATATGTGTAAAAAATTATTTCTATTTTTAGTAACTTTGAAAGTTATCACCCCAGTACACACCAAATTGATAAAAATATGAAACGTAAAATCACCATCATTCTATGTGTCCTTTCTATAGCTTTTGCAAGTTTTGCGGGGGAGGACGAGGATGCATTAAAGCAGAACATTGGTGCTATTGCTACCGATTTAGCGACCAAGCATCCCGGTAGGTCGAAAGTAAAAATTGCGATTCTGCAATTTAGAACCAATAACAATAAAATTACACCATTTAATGCTTACATTCAGGATGAGCTGGTTGTAAATTACCAGAATAGCGCCCGTTTTGATGTAATTGACCAGAACGCAATAAATACAATAGCTGATGAATTCGGATGGAGCCTCGATAAATGTACCGATTTTAGGAGTTACTCCGAGTTGAGTGAACTTATTTTTCGTAAGCTTGGGCTGGTTCCCGAAGCGTTCATTTACGGCCAGATTAAAGATAACGGGGAAACCGTAACCATTACGGGTTATATTGTTCCCAACGGGATGAAAAGTACGAATATTTCATCGACCCAAATAGTAAATTCCAGTGCATTTACCGATAAGCTTCTGGGGAAACCAGTACGTCAGCCCAAAGTTGAACCTAAAGTTGTTGTGGTTGAAAAACCAGTAATAGTTGAGAAACCCGTTATAGTTGAAAAGGAAGTCGTGGTTGAAAAGCCCGTTTACATTGAGAAAGACGTTGTGGTTGAGAAGCCCGTTTATGTAGAAAAGCCGGATACTGTAAAAGTTGAACAGGGTAAATTTTCACAGAAAATTGGCGATCTGGAGTTTGAAATGACAGATATTCGCTTCAAGGGCGATAAGGTGGAGGTAACGTTAATGGTGGTAAATAACAGGACCGATGATAGGATTAACTACATGGAAAGTAGGTTTATAGACAATCAGGGCGTAGAGTTTAAAAGCAGCTACACAAACAATACCTTTAGGGATAGGGATATTGTGGAGAGAGTCCCTATAAAAGGAACAATTACCTTCTACGGCGAGAGTATCGATCGATCAAAGAGTATGGCGGTAATAGAAATAGGTGTATATGGAACTGGCAACAATAACCTGCTTGGCACACTTCGATTCCGAAATGTGCCCATAGCACGCTAGAGCGAATACGGTTAATTGCCGTTATTTAAAGGGGAAGCGAGAAATCTTATAGATTTCTCGCTTCCCCTTTTTTGTACACTGAGTTGTTGGTTGTAAAAAAACAGCGCTAGTTAAGGCGGGCTATTTTGCGGCATTGGCGAATAATTCCGAAACCACATCCCAGTTAATGGCATTCCAAATCAGGGCAACGTATTCTGCCCGTTTATTTTGATACTTTAGGTAGTAGGCATGTTCCCAAACATCGATGGCAATAATTGGGGTTCCCCTTTTTTCGGTTACGTCCATTAACGGGTTATCCTGGTTTTGAGTAGAGCTCACAAAAAGTTTTCCATCGGGGCTTACGCTAAGCCAGGCCCATCCACTTCCAAAACGTTTATTGGCAGCATCGGAAATCTGATTTTTTAGCGCATCAATGGTTCCAAAGTCTCGGGCTATTGCCTGTTTTAGCGCTTCGCTGATGCGGTTATCCTTATCTGGCTTAAGCATTTCCCAGTACAGCACATGGTTGTAGTAGCCACCACCGTTATTTCTTACTGCAACTGGGTACGATGAAACGTTTGCGAATATCTCGTTAAGTGTTTTGTCCAACAGATCTGTACCGGCAACAGATTTCATGAAATTGTCGAAGTAGGCCCTGTGATGCCTAGAGTAATGAATTTCTACCGTATTTGCATCAATTGTCGGTTCCAGTGCCGTATATGAGTATGGCAGCGAGTAAAACGTTAAATCGGATAATTTAACGGACAATACCTGAACCTGACTTTGTGCGTTTAGCGTGGCTAAAACCGAGAGTGCAGCTATTAATTTTTTCATGATGTAAATGTTTGTTGTTGGTAGGTTTAACAGATATTCACATCAAAAGTTCATTACCCCCCGATAAAAGGGCCTGTTACTTAAAGCCTTTTATGGCTTTTTTTCGAAGGGTATATTTTTGCTCCTCGGTTAAGTTTCGTGTTTTATAGATGTTTTTCTCCCACTCTCCGTACATTGGATTTGGGAGTATAATAAACCGGCTGCCAAACGCATTTTTATACTGTTCAACCAAACCTACCCCCCAGTCATCTCCCCGACTTTCGAATACTTCGGAAAAATCGTTCAGGTTGTCGCCAACCAGTATCACAATTTCATACTTTTCCGATACTTTTTCCCGTCTTGCCTTCTTACTGCTGTCGCTCTCCTTTAGCAGGAGATATTCCGGTTTTGCGTAAGCAAATCCAAGGGAGTCGAGATTCTTAATAGTTGCCTCCAGCTCTGCGGTACTCCTGTTGGAAATGTAGAATAATGTAATGCCCAGCGAATCGCATAGCCTGCTAAAATTTACTGCACCGGGAAGGGCTTTTGCACATTTCCGTTTCGACCATTGGTTCCAAAAATCGGCAGAGAAGCCTTCATTGCTGATAACTTCCTGTGCCTGAAACGGGCTGTTGTCGAGCATGGTTTCATCAATATCAACTATGGCAGCCTTGGGCTTTTGGCCTTTAACCCTGGCGGATTGCTCCAGTCGCATACCGGCGATGTTATACCCCTGGTAGTATAGGGCCCGATTTTCGGGAGAATTCTGGTACCAGATTGTTGCGTACAGCAAATGGTCCTGATTTACTTCCCGTGATATTTTGTTTTTGCAACCTGTCAGCAGAACCATGGCTGGCATGGCTATAAATAGTATTTTTTTCATTGGTTAGAGGTTATATTTGTTGAAAATTGTATCGATTACTAATTAATTGCTTAAGTACCCATCAAGCACTTTTAGCATACTATTTATTTTGATAGGCTTTTCGAGGATAAAATCGAACCCAGAATCTGTTAGGGGTAAACCGTTTTTCTGATTGGGGAAAGCCGTTTGCCCTATTATGGGAATTTCGTGGTTGATACTTTTGATCATTTTTGTGGCCTCAAAACCGTCCATCTCCGGCATTACCAAATCCATCAGGATTAAGTTGATGGTAGAGCCCCGCTTCACGAGGTCAACGGCCTCGGAACCATTACGCGCCCAGAGAATATTGGCATTGGTTTTTTTTAGGGCAGCTTTAAGGAACATGTAGTTGGCATCAACATCGTCGGCAACCAGAATAGTTTTATTATTCCAGGTAAAATCTGTCTTTATGCTGCTTTGCTCGGTTTCGAATTTAGAGTTAACCGGGATGAAAGGGATGGTGAAGTAAGCGTTTGTTCCCGATTTTAGCGTACTATTTATCCATATTTTTCCGCCAAGTTTTTCTACAATATGTTTCGATATTGCCAGCCCCAGCCCCATTCCTCCATACCTTCGGGTATTGGAATCGTCAACCTGCCTGAACGGGTTAAAAATTAACGATTGCATTTTGGGCTCAATGCCTATTCCGCTATCTATCACGTAAAAAAGAAGCGTGGATTCGTCCTTTAGGCTATAGCCAAATTCAATGAATCCGTTTTCCGTGAATTTGCAGGAGTTTGACAGGAGGTGCATTAGCACCTGTTGTAGGCGGGACTGATCGCTTAGGATAATCAAATCGTCGTTTTGTACCTCTTTTTTTAAGTGTAGCCTTACATTCGCCGCCTTTTTTTCTTCATCAAGAAGTTGCCGGTATATTTCGGACATCATGGTGTTAACAGAAAATTCCTTCTTTTTTATGGTAACCTGCCCTGTTTCAATTTCGGAAATTTCAATCAGATTTTCTATTAAACGGAGCAGGGCATTCGAGTTTCGGTAAATTATTTCAGATATGTTGCTGCGCTCTCCGGAACTTAAATCGTTGTCCGATAGCAACGAAGAAAACCCGATAATGGCGTTCAGCGGTGTACGGATTTCGTGCGAGAGGTTCGAAAGGAATGCCAGTTTTAGCCTGTCAGATTCTTCTGCCTTAGATTTGGCCAACAGAATTTCCTTTTCGTACTCTTTTCGTTTGGTGATATTTTCCATAATGGCAACGGCGTGTTGAAAGTGTCCATTCGCATCAAAAATTGGTGTGAACGATGCACTTACCCAGGAATGTTCCGATTCCCTGTTTTTCAGGTGAATTTCGCCCTGCCAGATTTGTCCCTTTTTTACGCGCTCAACGGCACTCAGAAGTTTACTGCCGGGATTATACTCAAGGTTAAGTGATACTATTTCCTTGCTGTATATTTCATCTATATTATAACCAGTTAAGCTTGCAAATGAAGGATTGATGAATTCTATTTCGGTTTCGGGCGAAAGTATGGCAACGCTTACCGGCGAGTTTTCAATGGCTTTCGAGAGAACATCGGAGTATTGCTCGGCTTCCTTCTTTTTGGTAATATCTATCATTATACCGCCAATGCCGGGATGGTTGTTTACATCGTCGAAGGGGAATTTGTAGGTTTGAAAGTATTTCCAATTTCCATTTATGTCCAGCATTTCATTTTCTTCTTCGGAGGCCAAAGGGGTTTTTGATAAAGTTTCTGCTTTACCCGAAAGAAGGAACCCTTTTATGTTTTTGCCTCCTGTAATTTCCTGCAGGTATGTGTTTTGATAAAAGATTTCGTGGGTTACCGCATCTTCAATAAAAACGCCAAGGGGTAAGCTGTCCATGAAAACATGGTATTGTTTTTCCGTTCGCGTTAAAATTTTCTTAACCGTGTCAATCTCTGTTATATCCTTGCAATCCTCAATAATCCCAATTAGTTCGTTGTTGGCATTTATTAGCGGGGTAACCGTATATGCGCAGTTAATTTTTTCCCCACTCATTTTATAGCGGAACTCGGTTAATTTTACAGCTGTTTCCCCAGATTTTATTTGTTCAAGCGGACAATTTGCGGTATGGCAGTTGAGGCCATGGAAAATATTGTAGCATTTTTGTCCTTTTAGCTGATCGGCATTAAAGCCGGATAGTTTATAAAAGCTGCTGTTTACGGCAACAATATCAAAATTTGTGTTGATGATTCTAATTCCATTTTCCGTAGCATTAAACAGTTGCCTTACTGCATGGTTGTTTAAATACCGGTTAATTTCTTCGTCATTTAATCGATCGAACTTAGCGTAATTTCTGGCTACGGTGCTGTTTTTCCACCATGCAAATGCAGACAGGGAAATGATACCCAGCGTTAATGCTCCAAAAATTATCACGAGAAGGACTGTTTTACTATATGCCGATTTTAGCTTCGTTATTTCAACCACACAGTTCAGGTTGCATTTTAGAGTATTGGTTGTAGCTAAAAATTCGGCAATTGAAAAAACTGCGAATGTTTTCCCTTCGCTTGACACGCCAACCGGGAAATTGCTTTCCGGGGACAGAATATCACCCCAGGTTTTATTTTTTAAACCAACAAAAGTTGGAGGGGCAGAGTGGTTCCTAACGGTTATAAAAACCGGGCATTGCCCGGGGCAGTTTAACCGGCCCAACAAATGATCGAACCGGTAGGCGTATTCAACGTTTCCGTTCCCTACGTTTACCGACGATTTAAGCCAAATTTCGTTGGGTGTGCAGATAATGGCTGAAAACGGAGGGCGATGGGTTTTGCTTTTTAGGGTGCAGTAATTGCCTAATGGTAAAGAATTTTCTTTGAGGCTTGGGTTCGAAATAATTTTGATGAATGGATAAGGTGAAGCATTTGCTTCAGCCCTTTCTCCCGTTAAGGTTCCGATTACTATATTTTCGATATTGTCCTGGTAGTTTTTTATTTCGCCGAAAACCGACTGAACCGAAAGGGCATAAGTTCGGGATAGTTGCTCTTTGTACGATGATTTTACTGCAATCAGCGTAAATGTTAACAATACCAGTACCGCTAAAGCCGTAAAGAAGAAGATAAAGCCGAGTTTTTTACCACGAATATTCACCAAAGCGAAAATCAAAAATATCAATTTTAATGGCTTCAAAAGTAAAAATATTTATCACATAGAAAAAAGTACGGGGTGTATTTTAACACCCCATGCTTTACTTAATTTAACTTCAAAAGGTTAAAGTTAAATCTTGATGAATTTAGAATATTTGATTTTTCCGTTGGTAAAAATTATTCTGGTAATATACGTACCCCGGGTTAAGTTTGCCGTTGATATTTGAATTGTACTAAGTCCGGTTGCCTTAATAGCATCAACAACATACCCCGTTATGCCAATAATTTGTACTTGTGCTATTGGTAAATGGGTATCAATAAAAATGTGGCCGGACGTGGGATTCGGGTATATTTTTATGGTATTGTCCGCCACTTCGTTAACATCGGTAAGAATTAGGTTAACCCTTACGGTTTTGTCGGAGTTAACGTCAACAAAGCCGTTGTATTCATCGTAGCCGGCCTTGGTGACCGTGTAGGATAATCCTTTGGTATATCCAACGGGGCTGAAGGTTGCCAGGCCAAGAACATCCGTTTGAACGGTGTAATACCCGGAGAGTAAAACCTCGGCAGTATTTACAGCAACTTCATTGGATTTAACTTCAAAGGTGATAGTATAGGTTATTTGATTTATGGTATCGTTAAAGATGATTTTTGCCCCTTCAACGTTAAATTCAGCCAGGGGAGAACTGACATACCCTTCCTTTTCAAGCATATACTTATATGAACCATCAGGAAGCAGAATAGATGCCCGTCCCTGAGAGTTGGTATTCTTTTGTGCAACTATAGAATTGTTTAGGTAAACCGATAGGTTTGCATCTGGAAGCGGGTTGGAGCCTAACGGGCCATTGCCTATTACATTGTATGTAATCTCGTTTATTTCTGATTGAAGGTAATCGAGAACTATATTTACCTGAGCCTCTTGAGTAACGTTAATCCATTGTTCTATGGGTAAATAGGTTTCCTTTGAAACTTCTAATTTATGAATACCGTAAGGCAGCTGTAGGCTTGCATTACCATTGGAGTCTGTGGTTTCGCTTGTTTCGTTTACTGCAATCAATGCAGATGGTACTGCGCCGTTATATACGTTTTTAACAGTAGTGCTAATATTATATATTTCCGGGGTAAGCCCAAATTCAAAGGTACCATTATCGGCAGAAATGCTGATATTTGAGTTTTCTGGGGTATATCCTTCCTTTTCGATTGTGATATTGTAGGAACCCGAAGGCGTTTCAATTAAGGCAATACCCGTGGGGTTAGTAAAGTATGATTCTCCGTTAACGATTACTTTGGCTGTATGAACCGGAGAGTTGGTTGCATTATCAAAAACAGAAATATTCGAGTTGTACTGTCTCGAAAGATTTACCGCGATGGTTTTACTGCTTCCGTTAATCGTTCCCGTTCCGGTTATACTGGTGTAACCCGTGGCATTCACAGCGTAGCTGAAAGTACCCGTGGGTAAGTTAAACTGTACGTTACCGGTTGTTCCGGTTATCATGGTAAGGCCATTAATGCTAACCGTAGCATTTTTAACGGGCAAACCATTATACAGAACAGAAACGGTTAGCGTGTAAAGATTAACCGTTCCCACGGCGGTGATTTTAGCTTTCCAGCCTGTATTTTCAATATTCTCGTCGGAGTTAAACTGGAATGTAAGGTTTCCGTCGCTGCTGGTTGATGTGTAGGATGCCGGTAAGGTAGTCCCGCAATATTTGCCGATTAAAGTGCTGCTTGTGGAGGGCCCATCATATATTTTAAGATAATCGTAGTTGCAGGTAGCGTTACTTTCTACGTCGAACTGTTCAAACGCAACTTTAACCTTTGTTCCTGTAATTTTTGGTGCAAATGTTAAAATGTAATTCTCATTGCTTGAGTAATTGGAACCGGAACCACCCGAATCGTAGAACAGGGTTGAGTCTATAGAAATGGTCCCGTTGGTCATGCTAAACTCATCGATGTCCGAGGTGGTTTGGAAATTCCACACCTCACAGGATTTATCGCAAATTCCGATGTAATTACCGGGAATAACCCGCCAGCAGTAATTTGTACTTTTTTTGAGGCTTACGGCAATGAAAGGTTCGTAGGTTCTACCTAAAAATGCGAGATTTTCAGAGTCGTACCCAATGTAAACATCGTAGAACTGGGCATCGGAGGATTTTTCCCATTCCAGTTTTTTTACGCTTACCCCGGTTGAATTATTGGCGGGATTTGGATTGGCCATGCAAAGTGGGATTTGTGTTGGTTCCACGCAGGATATGGTGGCTTTCCAGCCATCCTGAGCAATGTCGTTATCGGAGGTAAATTTGAATGTGAGCGATTGCCCCGATGAGTAAATATCGGCGGGCAACGATGTACCCGTAAAAGGACTTCCATCAACCGGCCTGGAGTTGGTGCTATTCCCATCGTAAACGTAAAGCTTGTCGAATCCTTCTTCAACTGAAAATGCAGAAAAAACAACCTTTAGTT
The DNA here is from genome assembly GCA_050180015.1 of Bacteroidales bacterium. Taxonomy (GTDB): domain Bacteria; phylum Bacteroidota; class Bacteroidia; order Bacteroidales; family Tenuifilaceae; genus JBFXEO01. The sequence goes on from JBFXEO010000001.1 coordinate 48,024, forward strand.
TGTTTAATTCGTTGGCAGCTGTAATGGTTTTAACATAGTTTTCATTGTTGGAGTAGGAAGAATCTTCGCCCCCAGAGTCGGTAAATACTGCGAAGCAGGTTTCTGAATTTTGGTTGTCCATCGTAATGGTGTTGCCGGGGACAACCTCAACGTACCTTATTCCCTCTTTATTAATGGCTGTATTGCTGTCCGAAAATACATTGACTATTACCGGAAAAGTTTTGGATTCATCAATACTGGGATTTAGGCTAATTCTAAATTTAACTGTACAGGTATCACCTGTTTCTACCGAAACGTTGTTAATGGGTTCGTAGTTAATGATTACTATATCATTTACCGAGTCTGGTATTGATACAAACGCTTGCAAATCGGAGATGCCAGAGTGCCCCGTGTTCGATAGTGCAATAGTTCCGTAAAACGATTCGCCAGGACTGGCTACTCCGGAGTTATCCCCAAGCGTTGAGTCATCAATTTTAATTTCGCCGACATCAATAGATGGCGCATTGATAGGGATTTTTAGCGACGAAGTCCATGTCCCCCCGTCGCTTTTGAATGTAAGAGTTAATGTTTCTATGGTTTCGTCGGGTACATTGGACGAAACATCAAAGGTAAAAGCATTGGCTATAGCGATAGTATTGTTTTCGGGATCGGCAGAAATATTGCCAAGAAATATAGAATCGCCACTTGTAAGGGTTGCGTACTCTGAGTAATCGGTTAGCAGAACCCGCGTATTGGTTGATGCTATAAGTCCAAAGTTTTTGATTGTCAGGTTAACTGAAATGGTTTCGCCGAAATCAACCTTGCCATTGTCGTTCGCCAGCGAGTCGTTGATGGACATTGAGCTTAAGGCGATGTAAGGTTCAGAAGTTGCAATTACCGGAATTGTATCGATATATGGGATTGCCTGCGGACGGGTTACGGTTAAAACGAGATTACAGAGTTCCTGTACTTGTTGAATGGGAATATCCATTATCTTGGATTCATCAAAGTAATACGTACCAATAATTTGGGATCCTTTTGTGATGGAAACGTAAGAACCGCCGAGCGCGGAAATTTTGATTGTATCTACTCCAATTGGAACGGCAGCATCATGGCTTACGTCGTTTCCCGATGCAGCAGTGAAATATGGCATTAACGATGGGTCTCCCAGAACATTGTAAGCTTCCCAGTAGTAGGTAGATGAGGTGTCGCGTGGGTAATCCTGGGTTTCTGCTTCTGTAACAGCTAGGTTTCCAGCAAAAACCATTGCTCCTGCCGTGCGGTAGGTAGTAACAAACGGAGCATCGTATGCGCCCGAAGTGCTTTCTGTAAAGGTTGGTACGTAACCATTATTATCGTCAACCATAGGAAATGCGCCTACAGCCCAGTACATATCCTCTTTCCAGTAGCTGCTTGGCGAGGAACCAATGTAAGTTACAGCCCCCTTGTCCTGCGATCGGATCCAAGTTTCACCGATACATTCTGCTGTTCCAAAATCGCCGGAAAGACAACAGTTTGCTACTACCAGCGGATATTTTGCCCGGTTGGTGAAAGCGGTTACATTCGATTCTAGCAGTTCAGGATCACCCCATTTGGTTTCGTTACAATGTGCTGTATAGTTGATAAAACCAACGGAAATTTTGTCGTCATTGTAACAGCCCGTATAGCCTGATTGCTCCGAAGTGTTGTTCGGATCGCTTGCTACTCCATATTCGTTTACCGCGGTAAAACCGTTTGCAGTATTAAAGTAATTGGCGGTTCCGTATTTGATGGTGGGCTGTGCAACCTTGGGATTCCATTCAGAATCTGATCCAGCAATTAATGTAACGTTGTTCAGGTATTGCGGATCGGTAAATTCATACTTCTCGTAGTATAAAATTTTGTTGATGATATTATCGAGTTGCTGGGTGCTTGTCGCCGATAGCCGCCCGTAGTACATTTCCGGGAAGATGTCGCCATCAACGCTGGCGTAGTACAGGTCGGTTTGTTTTTTCGATTGTGTCCCAACCGCCGACGATGGAACTTGCGCAACATCGCCAACCAGTAGCAGGAAAGTTGGGGCGGGGTCATCCTCTGTTGCTGCATTGTACTGTTGCTGGATGTATGCCTTTATTTGCGATGAGGTGCTTCCAATTTCATCGGTATATGCGGTAATGACATTAAATCCCTTTTGGGTTTTCCATGCAATATATGGAGCAAGCGACGATTCAAACATCCTGTTGCTGATGATTACCATTTTTACGGGATATTTCGTTAAGTCGGGATGTTGGTCGTAGGGATTTTCCGTTGCGTTAAAGGCCGATTGGCCAATAATATCGAAGTACGGGCTACTTAAGTTTTTCAATTCTTTGTTGCTTTTCGTACTTCCGCCGACTGTAATCTGTATGTCAATATCGTTATAAACTTTTATGCTTTTTTGTGAGGGATTGTAATCAACCGGGGTTACTACTAAACGGGCAACCGTATAGGACCTCATATTTCCCAGTATTTCTAAAGACACCAGGGAGTTTCGCAGGTACGATTGTTTTGAGTAGATTTCTTTTTTATAGTGAAAGGGAATAGATGCGGAGTCCTGATCCTTACGTACCGATGGCTGAACCGGGAAAATAGGATTTTCCATGCCAATATCCTTGAGGATATATTCGGTCTGTGTGTAATTTACTATTTTTGCCGTAGCCGTTGCCCCGTAGGGTAGCAGTATCAATTTTTTATAGGCGGGAAGCTCTGGTGACCCAACTTCACCGGAGCTGTAACCTTTGTCGAACCATAGCTTTGAGAAAAACTCACCGGTTTTGGCTTTTTTCGATTTCCAGCTTAACTTATCCAGGCTAACTTTTACCTGAAAACTATTGGCATTAGCCGCTGAAAACTTTGCGGTTTCAGGTTTTATATCGTTTTTTAGCTGCAGCTGTTTAACCTGGGCCGCCAGGTTTGAAACCAGCAGAACAAGCGATAGAACAAATAATAGTTTTTTCACCATAAACGAATAAATTTAAACTTGCAAAATACAAAAACGTCCAATACCAGAATTAATTACATCAAAATAATTAGTAATTTAAATTTGAGCCCATGCAGCAAAATCTTCATAAAAAAGTCTTTAACAGTTTAACGGCATGGTTGCAGAATTGATTTTTAACAATTTAGCTCTGTTTAAACATTCCGAATCGAAAATAGGGTTAAATTCGACACATTTTAAACCATTGATGTTAGGGTACATCTTAAAACATAAAAGTTGATGCAATGAGAAAAGTGTTAGTGGTAGTTACACTATTTATCCCAACCCTGCTTTGGTCGCAGGAACCGTGGTCTTTGGAAAAATGTATTGAGTATGCTTTGCAGAATAACCTGCAAATTAAACAGCAGGAGTTGGATGTAAAAATGAGCGAAAGCGATCTTCTTCAATCCAAAATAAATATTTTACCTTCATTGAACGCCAGTGGTACCCAGGCGTATTATTTTGATCGGGCTATTTTATCCGAAACAAACGGGTCTATTAGTGGCGATGTGAAAAACAATACGCTAAATTTAAACTCCAGCATTTCTCTTTTTAACGGGTTTCAAAAGTATAATACAATTAAACAGAACCAGTTTGATCTTTTGGCAACGTTGAGCGATATTGAGAAGATAAAAAATAATATATCGTTAAATGTTGCATCGGATTACCTGCAGGTTCTATACTATAACGATTTGGTGATTTCTTCCAGTAATCAGGTTGAGCTTTCGAAGCTTCAGGTCGAAAGAACTAAAACAATGGTAAATGCTGGAAGTGTACCCGAGGGGAATCTTTTTGAAATAGAGGCACAGCTGGCATCCGATGAATTACAGCTTGTGAATGCCCAAAATCAGCTGGAAATAGCAACACTAAATCTAACGCAATTGTTAGAAATTAAAAGCCCGGAGGGCTTTAATGTTGAAAAACCCAATCTGGATGAGTTTGAAGAAAAACAAATCGAGTTGTCCCCTAAAGATATTTTTTTTATAGCGCAGGAAACCATGCCGCAAATACTTAGCGCTAACTATAAAGTTTCCAGCGCGAAAAAGGGACTTCTAGTTGCGAAAGGTGGAATTAGCCCCAGCTTATCGCTTAGCGGTTCTTACGGCTCTTTTGCAGATAAAATTTTAAATCAGGATGTTGACCAGGCTTCTTTTAGTCGGCAAATTAAGGATAATGTAAACAAATCGCTCACTTTTAATCTCTCCGTTCCCATATTTAATGGGTGGCAGGTTAGAAACAGAATCTCAAAGGCCAAAATATCCCTCAGCTCAGCCCAAATTTCCTTAGAGAACGAAAAAAATTTACTTTATAAGGACATTCAACAAGCATATACCGATGCCCTGGCTGCCCAAAAAAAGCTGAAAGCTTCCAAAAAGAGTGTAATTGCCCTTGAAGAGGCTTTTCGGTACTCAGAGCAGAAATTTAATGTTGGCCTGGTTACTTCTTACGATTATACCAATGCTAAAACAAAACTATCAAACGCCGAAACCGATTTGTTGCAGGCAAAATACGAGTTGATATTTAAGCTAAAAATTCTCGATTTTTACCGGGGAATTCCTCTTAAACTATAGTAGTTTGATTTAAGCGAATTAAAGTAATAACTAAATATTATTTTCTGATGAAAAAAGGATTGTTGAAATATTTGATAGGTGCTTTAGTGGTGCTGATTGTTATGGCTGTTGTCGGGAAGAAAAAGGGATGGTTCGGAAAACCCGATACCATTTCCGTTTTCGTTGAGAAACCCGAAAAAAGAACCATCACCGAGGCAATTAATGCCAACGGAAAAATTCAACCCGAAGTTGAAATTAAGCTTAGCGCCGAAGTTTCAGGAGAAATTATTGAATTACCCGTAAAGGAGGGCGATTGGGTTGAGAAAGGCACGCTTTTGGTTAAAATAAAACCCGACACATATATTTCGTTAAGGGACCGGGCAATTGCAGCCGTAAATTCTTCCAGCGCCAGGCAGGCGCAATCAAAAGCACAGCTAACCCAAAGTGAACTTGCCTTCAATAGAAATAAATTACTTTACGACCAGAAAGCAATATCCGAGTCGGAATACGAAACGGCTAAAACCAGCTACGATGTGGCTAAATCGGAATTAATGGCGGCCAACTTCGAGGTGGAGAGCGCCAAAGCTTCGCTTAAGGAGGCCGAAGAAAACTTAAAGAAAACATCTATTTATTCGCCCATATCGGGAACTGTATCCAAGTTGAATGTTGAACTTGGCGAAAGGGTTTTGGGAACCATACAGATGGCCGGTACCGAAATAATGCGCATTGCCAACCTGAATCGTATGGAGGCACGTGTTGACGTTAACGAAAATGACATTGTTAAAGTGATGATTGGCGATACGGCCTTGGTGGAAATTGACGCCTATGTCGATCGGAAATTCAAAGGGGTTGTTACCCAAATTGCCAACACCGCCAATGTTTCCGGAACCACCACCGATCAGGTTACAAACTTTGAGGTTCGCATATTTATACTTGAACACTCTTACAAAGATTTAGTCGTCAACAACCTTCAGGGGCCATTCCGGCCAGGCATGTCAACCACAGTAGATATTCTTACTGAAACACGAAAGGACGTTCTAACAGTTCCCATCCAAGCGGTAACCGTTCGCTCCGATTCAACAAAGAGTGCCCTTGCTGAATTTGAAAAAGTTGATCAGACGAAACAAGCCGAACAGCAGGGGCCCGTTGTGGCTAAGAGCGATAAACTCAAGGAAATCGTATTTATCGCTAACGGCGATACCGCTTTTAAGGTCGAGGTAAAAACGGGTATTCAGGATAACCAGTATATCGAAATAATGGAGGGCTTAACTGGCGACGAGGAGGTTGTTACTGCGCCATACAGCGCAATATCAAGGCGGTTGAACGATAAAACCCTTATCAAAAAAGCAAAAACCAAGGAAGAATTATTTGTAGTTGATGGGAAGAAGTAATTTGCCATGACCCACATTCTTTGTATCGAAACCGGAACATCAACCTGTTCAGTGGCCGTAGGCAATGAAACAGGAATAGTTGGCTTTAAGGATATAAACGATTCTAGGGCACACGCATCACACCTTTCCATGCTAATCCAGGATATTTTCAGCGAAATTGGGTTCAGCATTTCATCGGTTGATGCCGTTGCGGTGAGCAAAGGGCCCGGTTCATATACCGGTTTACGGATAGGAGTCTCGGCGGCCAAGGGAATATGTTACTCTCTTGGTAAGCCGCTTCTTTCGGTTGGCAGCTTAGACTCCATGGTACACGGCGTTGCCGGGTTTATCAACGGGTTGAACCCTGGTGATATTTCGTTATTCTGTCCAATGATTGACGCCCGGCGAATGGAGGTTTACACAGCGCTATTCGATAGCTCAAAAAACAGAATTACCGAAGTGGAGGCCATTATTGTTAGCTCTAACTCATTCGCCAGCTTTTTAGACTCAGGAAAGATACTTTTTTTTGGGAATGGAGCCCCTAAATGCCGATCCGTAATAACGCATCCCAATGCAATTTTTATTGACAGGTTTGAACCCTCCGCCCGGTTTATGCTCCCGTTGGCGCTTAAGGCTTTTAAAAACCAACAGCTTGAAGATGTTGCCTACTTTGAACCTTTTTACCTTAAGGATTTTGTGGCGACCATGTCTAAGAATAAAGTTTTGCCGGGGAATTAAAGTGACTTAAATTTTCAGGGCATCAAGGAAGCCCGAAGGGAATAGCTTCAGAAATCGTAAAAAACTTTACCAGTAACTTCTAACGCAGAGCACTTAAAAAGTCCGAAAAATTACACAATGAGTTACTAGGCCCTACGATAATATTTGCGTTTACGGTTGTTTCCGTTATTTCGATTATATTAGATATTTATCTAATAATCTGTACGCTAAATTTTTTGGATTATCGACTTTTACTATTTTTGCAAAAATTTTGAAATACCTATGGCAACAACAGCAGATTTTAAAAATGGAATGTGTATTGAATTTAACGGGAAAATATACACAATAGTTCAGTTTCAACATGTTAAACCGGGCAAGGGCGGTGCATTTGTTCGTACCAAGCTAAAAAGTTTAGAAACCGGAAAAGTTATCGAAAATACATTTACGGCGGGTGTAAAGGTAAATGCGGTTAGAGTAGAACGTCGGCCGTACCAGTTCCTTTACAAGGATGATTTGGGCTATAACTTTATGCACCAGGATACCTTTGAGCAAATTAGCTTAAATGGCGATTTAATTGAGAATTCCGATTTGCTTAAGGAGGGCCAGAATGTAGAAATGATGGTTGATGCCGAAAAGGAAAACATCCTAACCTGCGAGTTACCCCCGTTTGTTGAGATGGAAATAACTTACACCGAACCAGGCCTAAAAGGCGATACCGCTTCTTCAACTGCCCTGAAAGCGGCAACGGTGGAAACGGGCGCAACCATTCAGGTTCCTCTTTTTATCAATACTGGGGACAGAATTAAGGTTGATACGCGTACCCGGGAATACTATGAAAGAATAAAGTAGTCTTTAGCCATTTAAGAAACTTTTTCTTTGAATTGTATTGCATTCCCAATTCTTTTTAGTTAACTTATTCCTCTTTTTGAAGTGAGCTACTATTTTTACCCTAAATTTCCGGGAAATGTCTATTGCATCATCGCAAAACAGGCTAAAACTTAGTACTTTCAAGTTAAATGCACTACTGGGCATGACTCAGGCCATAAGTGCCGAGTTAAAAACCGAGGAAATCCTCGATAGGTTTAGAGTAATTCTTAACGACGACTTAGGGATAGATAGGATTCTCCTTTTCAAAAAGGAGGAAAAATCATGGGATTTGCTGCTAAATAGCAATTGCCCACAAATTGTTGTTGAGCAAATTGATGTTGAGCGCGACTTGCTCCCATTTGTTGAGATTACCTTTGTTGGAGCTGCGGAGAATCCTGTACTCCTTGAGCTTGATATTATTATTCCGGTAATACAGAATAACGTCCCTGTGGGCTATGTGCTGATTGGCGATACCAATGAATATGAAAAGGGTGTTAGCGCAACAATCCGGCATTTAAACTTTGTGCAAACCCTCTCCATTATCATTTTCGTAGCAATTGAGAATTTGAGGCTATTCCATAAAAGCTTGGAGCAGGAGGCTATCCGCAAGGAGCTTGAACTTGCATCGAAAATGCAAAATATGCTTATCCCTTCGCCGGACAGTATGCCCAACTTTAAGAATATCAGCATATCATCATTTTATAATCCCCATTACGAAGTTGGCGGTGATTACTACGATGTTATTCAGCTTAGCGCAACAGAGCTGGGCTTTTGCATTGCCGACGTATCTGGTAAAGGCATATCTGCCGCACTTCTCATGTCGAATTTTCAGGCAAACCTGCGGGCTCTTTTTACCGAAGACATTCCGTTAACCCGCTTAGTAGAAAAACTTAACGAGCGGGTTATGGCCACGGCAAAGGGCGAAAAGTTTATTACCATTTTCATTGGCCGGTACGATGTGGAAAAAAATCTGCTGGAATACATTAACGCAGGCCATAATCCTCCGGTAATGTACAATGAAGAATCCCGGCAAATCTCGTTTTTAACCAACGGGTGCGTTGGACTGGGTATGCTTGATGAAATTCCTGTAATGAATTTGGGATCGGTCCACATTAATCAACCCGCAAAGTTGATCTGTTATACCGACGGTTTGGTTGAAAGCATTATGGACGATAGGGTTGAATATAATCCCAAACTTATTGAAGATTTTATAGTTGATATTGGCTCAATGGATGAAATCATTAAAAGAATAGCCGAAGCCCGTGGTGTGAATGGCAAAACCAATTCGCAAATTTTTGATGATATTTCAATTCTTGGGTTCGAGTTTAGGCTGTGAGCTTTGAATATCCATTGCTATAATAAAGGCAATATTACCCCAAAAAATGGCTGCAATTTTATCCATATCCAGAAAATTGTTCATTGCACCGTGTACAATGTAGGTAATTAAACCCAGCAAGGCGCATAGAACAAGCATTCGGTTAGAACGGCTATTTACCACTTTTAGTAGTTTAAACCCCCGGTAAAGCACAATTGTCAGTATTATTATATACGCCAAAGAACCCAACAGTCCTGTTTCTGCCAGTAATCCTAAGTATTCACTGTGGGCGTTACCTTTTGTTCCAAGATCAGAACTTTCCGGCGTTTTGAGGTAGGATGCCTGAAATGGAGCGTATTCGAACATATACGTTCCCGGCCCCCATCCTAAAGCGGGTCTTTCGAAAAACATTTTAACCGCAGAATTCCACCGGTTTAACCGCTCAACATTGGAGTCGTCTGTTTTAATGTTGGCGGTGGAGCGAAGGTGTTCCCTCAGATTACCGCTTGATGCTGCTTGGTTGCCATTCAACCAACGAACGATACCATCGTTAAACGATAATCCTACTAAAGCGACTATGGCCAGGCCAACGATTAATGTTTTGAGTTTAATGCGGATGTACCATAGAAACCAAACAGCACCGGCAACAAGAAGGCTTAACCACGCAGCCCTGGAGTAGGAAAGTATTAGGGCAACCAAAAAGAATATCAGCAGAATTAAAATTAAAAACTTCTTCCACCATGTTTTTGCTATGGTTAAAAACCCGAATAAGGTTGGAATAATAAATGCCAGGGCGGCTCCGTAGGAGGTATGATCGGGGAAAAATGGGTTGCAGGCACCATGTGCCGAGAATTTATTGAACAAGCCACGAGAACTTTGCTTGAAAATGCTAATTACTACAATAATTGATAACCCAACAAGAAAAGCGGTGAAGAAACGGTTGTAGTTATTGCCATTTTTGCGAAAAAAAAGGTAGGGGAGGTAAAAAAAAACTGCTATAAACCAGAATCGAACCAATACGTATTTGATGGATACTACAGGCATTTCGCTTGTTGTAATGGTAACGGTTAACCAGCCGAGGTAAAATAGTAACGCCCAAAATATTGGGTGGTTTGCCAGGTGCTTATCGAAAAATTTATCGTGGAATGATTTTAGGATGATTATTGCCAAATAGGCTACGATAAGCGGCTCTGTTGGAAACCAAAAATCGAAATTTAAGCCAGGAACAAGTTCGCTTAAGGGTAACGACAGGGGGGTAAGAAAAACCAAAAGCCAAAAAGTTTTTTCGGGTGCAAAAAATAATGCTGAAAGTACGAAAATAGCCAATGGAAGTATCAGTAGAATATAAGAGTCCTTAATCATAAGGAGCGCATTTAATACAATAAATAACAGCGATAAACCCAGAACCATTGGTTGATAAATTCTGTTTTTCATTTTCGTATTATTTATGTACGCTGGCAGCTATTTTTTGACAATGGATTGTTTTATAAATTCGGCAAAAACAATTGCGAAAAATGCAAAAAATAGCGAGGCAAGAGTTGATAGAATAATCACCACCGAGCGCTTTGGGTATGCCTTTTTATCTGGAACTATGGCCCTGTCTATCACAAACTGGCTGGGGATTGTTTGGGCGGCTTCAACCCGGTATATTTTTAGGCTGTTGTTCAAATTGGTTAGCTGTTGGCTCATGTAGTTCATTTCATCCCTGTACCGTTCGTACTTACTGCCGTAGAGCTGGAGCGGTTGTATCTGATCTTTAATTATCTTAATTGCATCCCGGTTGTTTGCCAGCAACGCCTTGGTGTACTCTTTGTAGTACTCTTCCGACTGTTTTTTTAAATGAACCACGCCCTTTTGCATTACCATGGCAAGGGAATCTTCAATGGATCGCATGTCTGCCTGGGTTTGTTCGTACTGTAATTCCAAGGCGGCAAGTGCTTTCTGGGCAAATTGTAGTTTAATGGATCGCATCAGGCTGTCGGAAAGATCAACAATTGTATTTGCTATTTTGGCCGCCATTTCGGGATTTTTATCCATCACCTCAATTACGATACTTTGATACGGTGTCGATTTTATTTTGACAGCTTCTTTGTAAATAGAGTAAGTGTGGTTTTGAGCATACTTATCGCTGGATTTAATTTCCCAGTAATCCATTAAATTTAACCGTTGAATAACCGAATCCATTAAAGTTCTCGATGTGAGTACCTGAAGGAATTGCTCGGCTTCCTCCGTTTCCCCGAATGTGGTCAACCCAGCTTGCTGGCTAACGGTAAAAAGTTCTTTTGATGCCTGGTTGGCCTTGGGCGGAAATATTATTGCCGATGCCTCAAATTTTGGGGTGATTAAAAATGCTGCAACGGTTGAAATAATAAACGCTAGAACCCCCACGGCAATTAATACCTTGCGGTATTGCCATGCTGCTTGCAGTAGTGTGGTGGAGTTCAGATCAAAGTTTTTAGATTCTATGGTCATTTTTTGTGGCGCAGTTAAATGGAACAAAATCCTCTCGAAGGAGAGGGCTTAAAAAAAACGGTTGAACTATACTGCTAGTATAATGCTGTAACCCTTTTTCCCTTTCTGTATCAACAAATATTTTCCGTTAATCAGATCTTGTGCTGTAACCAACCTGTCAGGGCTATCAACCTTGCCTTTATTTAGGCTAACACCTCCGCCCTGTACAAGCCTTCTGAGTTCTCCCTTGGAGGGGAAAATACTTGTTTGCTCGGCGGTTAATATCGATAGGGTAACACCGTTCTGAAAGAGTTTTTTATCGATCCTATAGGTTGGTACCCCTTCAAAAACAGACAGGAATGTTTCCTCGTCAATTTTCATAAGCGACTCGGTGGTTGCATTCCCAAATAGCATTTCCGATGCTTCAACCGCCTTGGTGTATTCTTCTTCCGAGTGAACCATAACCGTAATTTCACGGGCAAGTGTTTTCTGTAGTTTCCGCAGGTGTGGCCCTTTTCGGTGTTCTTCTACCAGTAAATCGATTGTTGGTTTATCGAGAAGCGTGAATATTTTGATATACTTTTCAGCATCTTCGTCGGAGGTGTTTAACCAGAACTGGTAGAACTTGTAAGGAGATGTAAGTTTGGCATCCAGCCAAACGTTTCCCGCTTCGGTTTTACCAAATTTGCTTCCATCGGATTTGGTGATCAGCGGAATTGTAATGGCAAAGGCATCGCCACCCAGTTTCCGGCGGATCAGCTCTGCTCCGGTAGTAATATTTCCCCATTGGTCCGATCCTCCCATCTGTATTTTACAGCCCTTGTTTTGGTATAGCCAGAGAAAGTCATAGCCCTGAACCAGCTGGTAGGAGAATTCGGTAAACGACATTCCCTCCTTTGCCTCTTCGCCCAAACGTTTTTTCACAGAATCCTTGGACATCATGTAGTTAACCGTGATGTGTTTCCCAATATCGCGGATAAACCCCAAAAAGTCGTAGCCCTTCATCCAGTCGTAGTTATTCACCATTTCGGCATCGTTGCCCTTCCCTGTACTAAAGTTCAGAAATTTTGAGAGCTGACCCTTTATTCCCCTGGTATTTTTATCTAGGGTTTCTTCGTTGAGCAGGTTTCTTTCCTGTGATTTTCCGCTGGGGTCGCCAATCATTCCGGTTGCTCCACCCAGCAGGGCAATGGGCTTATGCCCGCATAGCTGGAAGCGCTTAAGTAGCATAATTTGGGCAAAGCTTCCAACGTGTAACGATTCGGCGGTTGGGTCGAATCCAATGTAGGCAACAGTCATTTCCTTTGCAAGCTGTTCCTCGGTACCCGGCATTATATCATGGATCATTCCACGCCACTGTAATTCCTCAATAAAATTCATTTTGATATAAAAATTTAATGTAATAACCCCAAAATTAGATCATCCCAAAGATAGGCGTTCCACCGTAAAAGATAAATGAATGCTGAAACTATTTTTACAACAAAACTCGCCGGGCTACCGGGGGTTGCTATTTACTTTTTCTTTAAAAGAATTTTTTATTGATTCAAAGTGTAGGTATGGGAATACTGCCGGGGCAAGTTTTGATAGCGGGCCATAAACGATCGATTTGTTGGTGGCATTTTTTGAGTATAAATTGATGCTGGCATTCACTCTTTCTGTCAGGACAATAATTACACTCAGTATAAAGGCGTATTTGGCCAGTCCAAAAATTAAACCCGATATTTTATTAATGATACCCAGAACGGTTAAATCAAATAGGCTTTCCAGTAATTTACCCAAAAAGTGAACGGCGATAACTATCACCGCAAAAGTAATGGCAAATGAAATTAATGGCAGGTAGGCGTTGTCAAGGTTGAAACGCTCTGTAAGGAGCGTAGCGGTATAATCCGAAAAATGAATGGCCCCCCAAATTCCCAGCAGTAATGCCGCTAACGATACCAGCTGGGCTATAAAACCCTGACGGAATCCCTGGATAGCACCAAGAATAAGTATTCCGGCCAGAATAATATCTACAATATAAATTGTCACCTTGCCTGTTTTAAAATTTTGTCAGTCGTGGCTATATAACACAACGGCTTATGCAATCAAGTATCTTGCCAAGGTTTTCGTTGCGCAGGTAGTAGTATGTATTTTTGCCATCGCGCTTGTACGATAAAACACCTTTATCTTTTAGAATGCCAAGGTGATGCGATGCCGTAGATTGCTCGATATTTAACGATTCATGAATTTCAGTAACAGAAAGTCTTTTACCATTCTCCAGCAAGCTAATGATGGAAATTCGCATGGGATGCGCTATCGCCTTAAGCATGTTTACCGCTTGTTCTAGCTGCTCAATTTTTAGTTCTTTTACCTGTACCATGTTGTAACCCTATATTGATCAGAATTTTCTTAAACTATGCAAATATATTAATATTTTGTTCCGTTCAAAAATTGGTTTTCTAAATTTTGAATTTGGTTCAAAACAATTGTATTTTTTCGATGTTTGTATTTAAGTTAAAAAAAGTGGTTAATTTGCTGTAAAGAATATTTCATCCAAAATAAATGCTCGATAGAATAAAACACCCCATAGCCGGCGATCTTAAACGCTTTGAACCCTACTTTAAAAAGCATATGAGCACACGGGTTCCGTTGCTCAACGTTATTACGAATTATGTATTTCGCCGGAAAGGCAAACAGCTGAGACCCATGATTGTCTTTTTATCGGCGGGTATGAATGGCAAAATCGGGGATGAAACGTATGTGGCTGCGGGCATGCTTGAACTTTTACATACTGCCACGCTTATTCACGATGATGTTGTTGACGAGGCTTACGAAAGACGTGGTTTTTTTTCGATAAACGCGCTGTGGCGATCTAAAATTGCAGTTCTGGTTGGCGACTATTTGCTTTCAAAAGGGTTGTTGGTTGCAATTGAGAGTAACCAGTTTGAGCTGCTCCGGGTGATGAGCGAAGCGGTGAAGGACATGAGTGAGGGAGAACTTTTACAGATTGAACATTCCCGGAAAATGGATATTAATGAGGCCGGTTACCTTGAGATTATTCGCAAAAAAACAGCTTCACTTATTGCCTCCTGCTGTGCCAATGGGGCCATTTCCGCCGGAGCACTACCGGAAAAAGTATCCCTGATGAGAGAGTTTGGAGAGAACTTGGGCATAGCGTTTCAAATGCGCGATGATTTATTTGATTACCAGTCGAACAGCCTTATTGGGAAACCGACGGGGAACGACATCCGGGAAAAAAAGCTGACACTCCCGCTTATTTATTCTTTGTCTGTGGCCGAACCCGATGAAAGCAGGCATATTGTGAATTTAATTCGACACAACAGCAAAAAAAGTAGCACAATTGCGGCTGTGGTTGATTTTGTAAAACGGACGGGTGGCTTAGATTATACCATCAGCCAGATGAACCTTTACCGGGATAAGTCTCTCGCTATTCTCGATTTGTTCCCGGAATCTGATTATCGGGCCTCATTGCAGCTGCTCACCCATTACGTAACGGAGCGCGATAGGTGAGAATCATACGTTAAAGCTTGGGTAAGTCTATACCCTTAATCAACCGGTAAGTTTCAAGGGCGTAAATATCTGTCATTCCCGATATGAAATCTAGGACTGATAGTATTCTCTCGTAACTCGAAGTTTCCTCGCGGAGGAATTGTTCCGGCATCAGCTGTATGACTTTCTTGGAATGCCCGGATTTTGGATTGAGCACTGCCTGGCAGAAAATATCGAGCAGGGAGCCAATGATTTGAAAGCCGGCGATCTCTATTTCCACAACTTTTCGATGGTTGTAAACTTGCTTTACGGCAAGACTTTTAATGGCCTCCATGGCCGTTTTTTGTGAACCGTTTAAGTCCTCAACCAGCGGGTTGCAGGGTATTCCATTCATTATTGATTTGTAGTTCAACATGAAAATCTGCACACAGCTTTCTACCAGTAAGTTAATGGTAATGGCCCTGAGGTATGCTACCTGCTCGTTAGGATCTGTAACCGCCTGCAGTGTTTTACCGATATTTTTTTGTGTAGATGCTGGTGCGTCGTTAAAGAAATTCCTGTACAGCTCCAGCGTGGCGGGTGTGCTGAGAATCCCAAGTTTATGGGCATCTTCAATGTCCATAATTTGGTAGCAAATGTCGTCAGCGGCTTCCACTAGGTACGCCAAGGGGTGGCGGCAGTATTCTTCTTCACCCGATTTAATCAGCCCTGTTGATTCTGCAATACTTTTAAACGGCTCCTTTTCCGATTTAAAATATCCAAACTTTTTTTTCTTTGCGGTTGATGGATAAGGATATTTTATGATTGAGGCCAGTACCGATTTGCTTAACCTGTACCCGCCAAACCTTCGGCCATGGAATTGATGTGTGAGAAGCCGAATGGCGTTGGCATTACCTTCAAACCGTGTCAGGTCGTTCCATTCCCAATCATCTACCCGGTTTTTATATTGGCTAGCATTATCGGTGAAGTATTTTCGAATGGCCGCTTCTCCGCTATGCCCAAACGGTGGATTCCCGAGATCATGGGCTAAACATGCCGCAGAAACAACAGTGGGCAGCTGGCCGACCTGCTCTTCTTCGTTACTCTGAGCGAATTTGCGGATTTGCATCATAACACTATTTCCCAGCGAACGGCCTACGCTGGAAACCTCTAAGCTGTGCGTTAACCTGTTGTGGACAAATATGCTTCCAGGGAGCGGGAAAACCTGAGTTTTGTTCTGTAGCCTGCGGAACGGTGACGAAAAAATAACTCTGTCGTAGTCGCGCTGGAAATCAGTTCTGATATGGTCAGGCGGAATGCTTGAGAGATTGTTGGCTCCCCATCGGTTTGAATTTAGCAGCTGTAACCAATTCATCTCCATATAAGCAAAGGCCCAGTTTTAGCTGAGCCTTCAGTATTCGTGTTATTAATCTTTTAGCAAATGGCTTACGTTGACGGCAATTTTCAGTATTTTGTAAACAGTTCCATTTTCATCATTTAGCGGAGTATATGTTTCGTAGAAAAGGTATTTTTTGCTGTTCACGGTAAATTTATGGGTTTCCTTCCGTATAAGCCCTTTGTTAAGGTCGTTCCAGAACGACTCGTAATTTTTGCGTTGCTCCTCGGTAAATTCCATGAGGTACGAGTGGTGTTGTCCAACAATATCTTCGGCCTTAATTTGTAGTAAGTCTAGGTATGCCTGGTTGATACTAATGATGTAACCTTTGGTATCGTATTCAATTACAAAGTTGGAGTTTCTTATCGCCTCGTATAAGTTTTCCATTTCTGTACTTTTTTTGATGAGGATTTTTTGGTTCTCCTCAATTATTGCGTTCCGCTTTTCCAGCTCTTCCTCAATTTGTTTTGCATGGGTTATATCCCTGGTAATACCAAATGTTCCAATAAGTTCGCCCTCGGCTGTTTTTAGGGGTAGTTTTGATGTTTCGGCCCAAGTTACCTTGCCATCGGCCAGGACTTCTTTTTCAACAAGACCAATGACAGGAGTATCCGTTTTCATTATGCGCTGTTCATCCTCAAATGCAGGCAGGGCATGTACATCATCAAAAAAGTCGAAATCACTTTTCCCGGCCAACTCTTCGGGTTTATTTAATCCGAAGAATTTAACCGTGGACAGACTCGCCTTAATAAATCTGCTGCTGACATCTTTAAAGTAAATTCTATCCGGTAAATGATCTAAAAGAGCATCGAGCAAAGACTTTTCCCATTGGAGTGTTTTTTGGTTGCTGAGGATTTCTTTGTTCCGTTTTTCCAGCTCTTCCTCCATAACCTTGGTGCTGGTAATGTCTCTGGTTATACCGAATGTTCCAATAATTTCGCCGGTCGAGGTTTTTAGGGGTAATTTTGATGTTTCAGCCCAGTTAGCCCTTCCGTCGGCCAGTATTTCTTTTTCAATAATCCCTATTGCGGGAGTGTCGGTTCTGATAATTTTTTGTTCATCTTCGTAGGCCGGACGGGCGTGTTCCTCATCAAAGAAATCAAAGTCTGATTTTCCTTCTAAATCCTCGTATTTTTCCAGTCCAAAGAAAACTAGGGTTGATTTGCTTACCTTGATGAACTGGCTTTTTAGATTCTTAAAGTATATTTTATCGGGTAAATAGTTTAAAAGTGCGTCGAGCAGGGATTTTTCCCATTCCAGCTTTTTCTGATTTTCCATGAATTCCTCGTTCCGCTTTTCCAGCTCTTCTTTTATTGTAGCCAGCTCTTCTAGGTTCTGGCGGACCTCTTCCTCCTGAGCCTTCATTTCCTCGGCTTGCTGCTGAGATTTTTCGAGCAATTCTGTGGTTCTAATATTTATTCGGACTGAGATAAGGGTTTGCGCGATACTTTGCGCAACTTTTTCAACAAAATCTATTTGGAAGTTTTCAAATTTGTTGAATGATGCTATTTCGATAATCCCCAACACATTATCATCTACCTTCATCGGAACAATTATCAGCGACCGGGGTTTCGCTTCTCCCAACCCCGATGATATGGCAATGTAGTTTTCGGGAATATCGGTAAGGTGTATCGTTTGTTTTTCTATTGCGCAGGTTCCAATGAGACCTTCGCCCAGAAGAACCTGTTTGGTGATGAATTTTTGCCGGTTGTATGCGTAGGCGGCAAGTAGGTCAAAGAATGGATTATTGGGGTCATCGTCGTTATAGATGAATAATCCTCCCTGGCTTGCATTTAGGTAGCCAACCAAATTTTTGATTATGTTGGCGGAAAGTACATCAATTTTATCGTTATCCTGTCGGAGTATGTCAGCGAATTTGGCAAGCCCTTCGTTAATCCATTGCCGTTTTTCATCTTCAACCTTGTATTTTCGCTCTTCTTCCTGTGCCAACCGAAGGTTTGCGCCCATGTCTATTAGCGATTTCCCCAGCGAATCATCTTCGCTAAGCAGGCTTAATGTTGCCTTATAGTTGCCGCCACCAATCTCCTTGGCAAACTTAATTTTTTGTGACAGGCCCTTGATGGTCTGGCTTAAATGATTAACCATTGTACCAATTTCATCTCTAGCTTCTGTGGTAACAATCATTTCTTCGCTAACATGCCCCTGCGATAGCCGTTCAAGATTTTTGATAACCGCATATATCGGCTTGATCACAAATCGTTTTGATGCGTAGTAAATAAAGACTGAGAGCAGTATTGCTCCCAACATCCCCAGTAGAATTGTTCTCCAAAAAATTATGGTAGATTCGTGTACGATGGTTTTTTTAGGGACAACGATTACCATTGACCAGTGTTGGCTGCAATTTCCCACAAGTATGGGTTGTATCGTAAAGTAGGATTCAACCCCGTTTACATCAGCTGCTTCAAAAAAAGCGGGATCTCCGTTACTTATCTTATCGAGTGTCCCATTTTTTATAAAAATATCCTCATACTCATTCAGGGCGCTCTGTCCAATAAAATCGTTATCGGGGTATGCTATGTATTTATAAGAGTTGGAGAGTAGAAAAGCATAGCTTCCCGCGTAGGGTTTAATGTGTTTAAAAACAGTGTAGTAGTTAGATAACGGAATATCGATCCCCACCAAACCTACAAATTGATCGTTAATAATGGTTGGAACAATAATACTGGTCATCAGTATCTTGTTGTTGGAGTTACTATCATAGGTATCGAAGTATGGTTCTTCCAAACTTTCGAGTTTTTCCTTTTTAATTCTCAGGTAGTCATTAGAGTCGCCGGTTACGCTGGCATGCTCCAACTTTTGCTTTATTTCTCCATTTTCCCGCCAAACCGTTGTTTTATATCTGCCAAAGTCTTTACTGTAGGTGGAGTCAAGGTATTTTAACTCCCAGCTGTCCCAAACGGCAATAATATCAGAGTTTTTGCTTAGAATATCTTTGTAAATGTTCGTATAAATGTCGAAAAAATTATCCTTGGGTAAAAGTTTATGGGTTTGCATTGTACCCGAGAGCGTTCGGGTAATTTCCAATTCTTTTTCTAAATGGGCTTTAATACTTTCAGCGAATTTTTCAGCGGTTGTACCCATTTGTACCTGGGCATTCTTAATGGAAATTTCTTTGGTGCGAGTGCCAATATACAGTATCGCCAGCAAAAGCACTAGCAACGATGCCCCTGTAAATAGGATTAAGATTTTGTTTTGAAGAGAAAACTTTCTTAGAAAATGCTGTAAAAAGCGTTGAAATTGCGGGTTGCTATTCATTGTCAAAGAGTAAGGGTTCTAATTGAAACTTTGGTATTTTTTTACCCTTGGGTTTACACACATAACAGGAATTTCCAATGATCCTTCGCGTTTGGCATCAACAAAGTAGTTGTACTTGTTGGTCATAATTAGGATAAGGTCTGCCTCTATTATCTGGCCAAACTTAAACACTTCATCCTCGAAAGCCCCTTTCCTTTTCGCTGTTTTTATGCCGTAAACAATGCCCACGCCATCGAGCATCTTTTTGGTAAAGTAGATGTTGTTGGCCATTTGCTTTTTTTTGCCATCATCGGTTAGGAAGGGTTTAATGAGGTTGATATTACACTTGTAGTATCTGGCCAAGTATATAATCCAGTGAACGGCCTCCTTGAATTTTCTGTCGGAATCAACAGGAATAACAATTTCTATATAGTGAGAGTGCTTGGGCGGTTTGTTGATTACAATGAATGGTAAGGTTATTTCTTTGAAGATAAGGTCTTTTAGCAAACTTGAGGATCGGAGGAGCTTGCCGCCATGCGAATAAGTGTGGTACGATACTATTAGGTTAACGTTAACTGTAGTGATTAAATTTCTGATGATTCTTTTGGGATTTCCCTCCTGCACCAGCGTTTGAGGGCGAATTCCATATTTTTGAAATACTAACTCCAGCGTTTCATTAAATTTTTTGTTGATGCTTTCAATTTCTTTGATGTTGACCTTTCGGCTGAGAAAATCGAGAATTGCCGGGCGGGGAATAATGTGTAACAGCATAATTTCATTATCACCGGCATCTGCCAGCTGAATGGCGTGTTGCAATGCAAATTCAGAACCTTCAGTAAAGTCCCAGGGAACCAGTACCACTTTTTTTATACTTTCCATACTTGGAAAATTAGTTATTTATTGAAAGCGGGTTTTACTTTAACTTAGCGTGAAAAATCTTGGTAAAATTGCCTTGTTCAACCCAAACAAAAAATAAACACAAAAAACCTGTTAAATATAGTAAAATTAAAAATGATTCCAATAAAAAGCCAACTA
>JBFXEO010000002.1:0-47138 GCA_050180015.1 Bacteroidales bacterium
AGAGTTCAATTAAATCCCAGGCAATGTCCGGTACACTTGCAACATACGAGGGAATACGCCCGGGAAAATCTACCAGAATAATCATACTTTTGCTGTCAGAACGCTGTTTTAACCTGTAAATTTTATCTACCGCGGCAGAGTTGGTTGCATCGCAGCCAATTCCCCATACTGTGTCGGTGGGATAGAGTATTATTCCTCCATCTCTTAGTACCTCAAAAGCGCTCTGTATATCTTCATTCATTGGTGTATTCATGTGTTTTGATGTTAAGTGTATCCTTCGGGCCGTGATTATAGCATGCAATTTTAGCTATTTGCAAAGTATGTACGTTGATTAATGTTTTATTTTTTTGGTAGAATGGTTCTCGTTGGTAATAAAGGAAATTTAGCGAATCTTGGGGAAAAATAAAAACCTTAAATTTGCGGACAAAATATGTAATGTAGTCAGCATGAAAATTTCAGTAATAGTAAGCACGTATAACGCGGAAAAGTGGTTGGAGAAAGTTTTGGTAGGATATAGCAATCAAACTTATACCGATTTCGAACTTATTGTGGCCGATGACGGTTCGCGCCCGGCTACCAAGAAATTAGTAGAACGTTACGCAGCGAATTACCCTGTGCCCATTCGTCACCTGTGGCACGAGGATAAGGGCTACCGTCGGCAGGAGATCCTGAATGTTGCCATTGTTGAGGCAGCCAATGAGTATATTATAATGACCGATGGGGACTGCATTCCACGAAGGGATTTTGTGGAGGTTCATGCAAAACTCGCCCAGAAGGGGCGATTCCTTTCCGGAGGATATTGTAAGCTGCCCCTGAGTACAAGCGAGGCAATTACGGCAGACGATATTGTTAGCCAACGATGCTTTGATGTAAAATGGCTAAGGAGAAAAGACAAGCTGGGCTTTCATCAATCGCTTAAATTGACATCGGGGTCCACGATGTCAGCGGTGCTCGATACCATTACTCCGGCAAACGCTTCTTTCAATAATTGTAACTCGTCGGGTTTCAGGCAGGATATGCTGGCCGTGAACGGCTACGATGAACGGATGAAATACGGCGGCCCCGACAGGGAGTTCGGTGAACGCCTGGAAAATTATGGTGTAAGGGGCAAGCAAATTCGTCACAGGGCTGTATGCGTACACCTTGACCATAGCCGGGGGTATAAAACGCCCGAATCGTTTGCAACCAACATTGCCATAAGGAGGGAGGTGCAGAAGCATAAAATTAAGTGGACACCTTACGGGATTATCAAAGGCGATAAACCCTTATACTACAGCAACACTTAAAAGTTGCATTAGGTTGCTGCGGGAAATGAGAATAAGGATACGTCAATTTTTTTATTCACCATTTTTTGCCCTGTTTGGTAGAAGTATTTTTCCAGCACCAGTAATGAAATTAGGTCTTCTTGTTGCTTATTCTTGAACTGATTTACATGTTCATGGGCGTGTTCTATTATTTGCAGGGCTTCGTCGGTATGTGCGGAGTAGTATTTTATTCTGTCCTCCAAATCGGAGTAATCATCCTTGATGAGCACGTAGTGGTAGTCGGGAATAAGCGTTCCTTCCATGAACCATGTTTCGTACTTGGGCTTTGGCATTACTGCCAATGAGTTGGACGACATCACCCATTTCAGGCTGCTGGCCACATCGAACCCTTCTATGCAGGCAATGAACTTGTAGTCGAGTTGCTGTTCAATGGTTAACCGCTCAACCAGGAAGTTCGGATTCCCCTTGCTGTCGGCGTTAACTTGGCCAACGTTGCAGAGCGGGTGATTAAAGAACATTTCAAGGAACTTTATTCGCTGGGGCTGGCTGGCATTCATCCTGCCTACAAGCATGTCCAATTTCTTTGTAAAGCCCTTGGCGTCACGGGTGAACGTAAAATGCCTTACCTTATTCAACTTGAGAACAACCGAGTTGACATTATCGCCATGTATCGGCCTACTTTTAACAAAGGCGGGTTGCGCTGGCACCCTGGTAACATCTCCGAATACATAGTCAATTTTTAACTTATGGCTGTAGTAGCGCGTGAATTCAAAGCAATCGAAAAAGTAGGTTTTGAGTTTTTTCCCCAGCTTAAATTCGGAGAGTGGTTTTGCATTGCCGGTTAACTCTACCTTTTGGGATAGCTTGTTGTAGTAGTTGAGCCGTTTTTTTATGTAGTCTGTATCGTAACGTTTGATGGCCGAAAGTTTTCTGCTTAGCCTTGAACGGAATAGAATTCCCGGGTAAAGCTGTCGTGCGAAGTTGATAGTGTAATATAAAGCTTTATTGTTCTTGTGCTTGCGCGATTTAATAACCTTGAGCATTGATCAATCGGTTAAAGTTTATAGCAAAAAATCAATTTTGAACGCAAAGAAAAATAATTTTCTGAATTTTTTTTGATGGGACGTTATTGCGGATAGTTTGTATTCAACTTTTTTGTTTTTTCTCATCCAGCATTAGCCTCCGTAGTTTCGAGTATTTTAGAAAACCGGAATATGCCGAGAACACGCTAACCACAAAACCGTTGAATCCCTCCATAATCCCCAGCTTGAAAAAGTAGCTGCGGATAAAACGGTAGGGTGGGTCGAACAGGATTTTTGCAATGCTGCTCTTTTTCCCGAGGGCTTTATAGGAGCGGGCCGATATGGTAGAAAATTTGTTGATTTTGTTTATATGATCCTCGTAGCTGTCAATTACCCAGTGGAGGATATCTCCCTTTACGTGAACCAACTTGCTGCCGGGCTTCAAAACAATCTTATCGTGTGGGTTTATGCCTCCCCATGTGCTCCGGTTCCTATTAAATAATCGTATTTTCCGATCGGGGTAGTAGGCCGTATGGTGCATCCACTGTCCGCAGTAATTGTTTAGGCGGTTAAAGGAATACCCATCGAAGTACCATTTTTCTTTTGCTTTTAGCTTGAGTATTTCTTCCCTTAGCTTGGGCGATAATGCTTCGTCGGCATCCAGCGATAGTATGTAGTCATTCTCTGCCTGCTGGCAGGCAAAGTTTTTTTGCTCACGGTAGCCCAGGAATGGCTGTTTAGTAAGCTTAACACCAAAGTTAAGGCAAATTTCTTCGGTTTTATCGGTTGAGAGCGAATCCACCACCACTATCTCGTCAGCAATACCTTTCAGTGAATTCAGGCACTGTTCAATATATTTTTCTTCGTTGTAGGTTATGATTACTGCAGATAATTTAAGCATAACGGTGTAGGACTTTTTTATAGGTTGGTAGAATTAATAACGATTAAATTAAACATTTTGTATTAGGGTTATTTTGGAATCAACGCAAATTTATTATTAAAGTATCAGCGTCCATTCAAAATTGCCAAATATTAAACCAAAAATAACGAGCTGTTTTCTTGAGTTGCTTTAAACCGAAAGGCTAAAATCTCTTAACGCATCGTTGAGCGAGGTTTTTCTGTCGGTCGATTCTTTTCGTTTCCCAATAATCAGCGCGCAGGAAACCTGGTATTCGCCGGCGGGAAATTTTTTGGTGTACGATCCGGGTATAACCACTGAACGTTCGGGGACAAATCCTTTGTACTCAACGGGGTGGATGCCAGAAACATCAATAATTTTTGTTGACTGGGTTATTGCAACATTTGCGCCCAGTACGGCCTCCTTGCCAATGCGTACCCCTTCCACCACAATACAGCGCGACCCAATAAAACATCCGTCTTCAATTATAACAGGGGCGGCCTGTACGGGCTCAAGCACACCGCCAATTCCTACTCCTCCGCTTAAATGGACACCCTTGCCAATTTGGGCGCACGAACCAACAGTTGCCCATGTATCAACCATTGTTCCCTCGTCAACATAGGCGCCAATATTTACATACGATGGCATCATTATAACTCCTTTGGCCAGGTAGCTTCCATGGCGGGCTACGGCATGTGGAACAACCCGGACCCCCAGCTTATCGTAGTTAGATTTTAGGGGAATTTTATCGTGAAATTCCAGCGAGCCAGCCCTTGTAACCGCCATCTCCCTGATGAGGAAATACATGATAACGGCCTTTTTTACCCATTCGTTCACTATCCAGCCGTTGTTGTCAGGTTCAGCAACACGAAGTTCACCTTTATCGAGTAAGTGGATGACCTGTTCAATTGAATTGCGAACATCTGTTTCCCTGAGCATTCCCCGGTTGTCCCAGGCTAGCCCTACTACATCTCGGAGCTCTTTCATGTAATTTAGATTAGGTTGCAAATTTAAATTTATTAACACCAAATATTGCATTTCCCGGGAATTAGATTTTACCAAGAAGAAAACTTACAAATATTGGGTTTTCATTAGATTGATGTTACAATACATAGCGGTTAAATTAGGTTAAACCTGTTGATGGATGTTGGTATGTAGGCTCCAATGCTTAAATTTGATTAAAATTACCCACAGCTTTTGAAGCATCGAATGAGAATTTTAGCCATCCTGTTAATTCTTGGTATCACGGGTCAGCTTATTGCCCAAAATGGGTTTGTAGTCGATACCCTTCCAAGGAATATAAATTTTAGGGTGGTTGATGCCAGTACCAAAGAACCGCTTGGGCTTGCGCACATTATAAATGTTAACAGGCAAAAGGGTGTTATTTCCGATTTGCTGGGTTACCTGAATATTCCGGTTGCCATTGGCGATAGCCTTAACGTTTCGGCAATAGGCTACGATACTAAAACTATTCTGAGCTGGGGACAGTATAAATCCGATACCCTATTTTATGAAATTTTTTTAGTGCCCAGAATTTACGAGATTAAAGAGGTGAAAATATCCCGGTTTTCCACATACGAGAAGTTTTTAAGAGATGTTATCAACCTTAAACTTCCGGTGAGCAAGGAGGAGGAGCAGCTGGAACGGCTACAACAATACTTCTTTAGAATAGTAAAGGGTGTGGATTTAATGAATTTACCGGGTCAAACCGCCGGTGTTGCCTTTGGCAAAGATTGGTATGTAAAGCAAAAGGAAAAACTTGCGGATATGATGGATAGGGAAAAGGATAAACGGACAATTGACCGTAAGTATAATCCCGGATTGGTTAGGTCGTTAACCGGCCTTGAGGGCGATGAGTTGTACAAATTTATAGGGCAGCTTAACCTTGATAACGATTTTCTGCTTAAAGCATCTGACTATGAGATCCGGGAGAAAATACTGGAACGGTTTAAGGTGTACAAGGAGCAGAAGGCCAAGGATGAAGCAAAAAAAGTTGAATAATGGAACAGTTTGTTGAAAAGTTACCCGATGTAAGTAACATTGAGTTGGCGTATAACCGCATAAAATATGCCGTTCATAAAACTCCTGTGTTAACCGCCGGAAGCATTAATTCAATCCTTGGTGCTCAAGTCTTTTTGAAGTGTGAGAATTTTCAGAAAGTTGGGGCATTCAAATACCGGGGGGCGACGAATGCCGTTTTGCGGTTAACCGATCAAGAGACGAAATGTGGCGTTGCCACTCATAGTTCAGGAAACCATGCCGCAGCACTTGCCCTTTCCGCGGCAAACAGGGGAATTCCGGCTTACATCGTAATGCCCGAAAATGCTCCCGCTATCAAGAAGAAGGCGGTGGCTGGTTACGGTGGACGAATCATATTCTGTACACCAACACAAAAGGCCCGTGAAGAAACACTACACAAGATTCAGCAGGAAACCGGGGCTACTTTTATTCATCCGTACAATAATTTTGATGTGATATGTGGCCAGGGAACGGCTGCGCTTGAGCTGGTTGAGGCGGCTCGAAGTCTCGATATTGTTATTGCACCGGTTGGTGGAGGTGGGCTGTTAAGCGGAACGGCAACATACATCAAGGGTAAATTCCCAAGCATGTTGGTTTACGGGGCCGAGCCCCGCAATGCCGACGATGCATTCCGCTCGTTGCGCGATGGTATAATTCATCCGTCCGATAGCCCAAAAACCATTGCCGATGGCTTGCTTACATCGCTTTGTCCGTTAACTTACACGATACTTTCGCGTAAATGCGATGAAATTTTAACTGTATCGGAAAACTCTATTATTGAAGCAATGCGAATGATTTGGGAACGGATGAAAATTATTATAGAACCTTCATCGGCAGTTCCCGTTGCGGCCATGCTGGAAAATCCGCAAAAGTTTCGGCGTAAACGGGTAGGAGTAATAATTTCCGGGGGAAATGTGGATTTGGATAACCTACCGTGGATAAAACATTAGCTAACGCCCTTTCAATGTATGCAAGAATTGCCAACCACGGGGTAAAAACGTTTGCCATTCCTGTGAATATTTACGATACCCTATAGGGTTAATTAGTTACTTTTCGTATGTTTTAGAACGTAGCTGGTTACAACGGGGTAATGGTCCGAATAGTTGATCCTTGGGCTGTAGAAGTTTAGAGCCTTAAATTCTGGCGAGTTTAGAATGTAGTCAATCCGGTAGGAGTGCCAGAATCCTGAGTAGGTATAAACAAAGCCCACACCAACCGCCTTGAATGGATCGTTAAGCCTTTTTGTTAGCGATTTGTAGGTATATGATACCGGCGAATCGTTAAAGTCACCACAGAGAATAATGGGGTAAGGGCAAGTGGCAATATGCCTGGCAACTTTGTCAACCTGAAAGGCACGCTTATCAAACGCATCGTGAAGCCGTAAAAGAATATCTTTCAGCTCATCGTACTTGTTGCTTTCGTTCCTAAATTCATTTTTTAGCAAAAAATTAAAGTTGCGTTCCTTCAGCCGGAGCGATTGTAGGTGGTTGTTGTAAATCCTGATTGTATCGTCGTTAACTTTAATATCTGCAAATGTGCAGGAATTAAAAGTGTTTTCAAAAATAATATCACCGGAATTAACAATCGGGTACTTGGAAAAAATGGCAATTCCATAACCCGATTGGGGCCGTTTAAGGATGTACCTGATATGGGCATACATGCCCAGCTGTTCTTTTGCCTGTTCTTCTGAGAATTGGTTGGCCTTGGTGTAAAACTCCTGCAGGCAAACAATGTCAAAGTTATTTTTTTTAATAAAATTGATAACATTCTTGTATGCCGGTGGCTTCTTGGACCATGGGTATAGCCTAAAAAGGTTTACGTTGTACGACAGCACTTTGAGGTCGGTTTTTTCGTTTTCCGTTGATTTTCCGTAGGGTAGCTGTATAAATGAGTTTAGGTGGTTTGCTCCCAGCCCAATGGCCAGCAACGAAATAGTGAATGTCCACCGCCACCGGAAAATCCAGTAAAACAGGAAGGCAAGATTGGCAATTAGCAGGAAGGGGTAAAGTAATCCAATAAGGGCAGGGAACCAGAACTTAGCCGGGCTAACATACACGGACAGGTAGCAGATTACCAGGCCCAACGCCAGCAGAACGTTGGTTACGAGTAGAATAGTATGCAGGATTTTTCTAAACATCAATTAACTGAGTCGTTTCTCATACGGAAAAGCGTCTCTTTTTCTTCCTTGCTTAAACTATCGTAACCCGATTTCGATATTTTGTCCAGTATTGCATCGATGTTTTGGTTTTGTTTTACCTTTCGGTAATTGTAATCGTAGTCGGGGTTTGATGACCTATGGGTAACTTTAAGTTTCTGCTTTTTTCTGAATGTTAATTTCCCGCTGAATAAGCTTAGTGGGCGGGTTAAATCCCTTCCCGAGTTAAGCGATTTGATGAAAATAAACCCGAAAAGCGCACCGCCCAAATGGGCAATATGCCCGCCGGCATTGGATACCGGAATGCTGATTATATCTATAAGCACTGTGAATAGCGCCAGATATTTCAGCTTAACGGGGCCGAGAAATAGCAGGTAGATAGTGTGATTAGGCTTTAATGTCGATACGGCTATAACCACTGCAAGTATAGAGGCCGAAGCGCCCAGTGCAATGGCCGAACTTTTTACGAATGCGAAAACGGGCAGGATATTGTATGCAAGAATAAATAGAATGGCACCGGAGAGTCCTCCTAGTATGTAAACGCCAACAAGTTGCCGCTGGGACAGGAACTGAAGAAAAATTTGACCAAACCAGTACAGCCAAAGCAGGTTAAACAGTATGTGAAGGAACTCTTCGTGGAAGAACATGTAAGTTATAAGAGTCCAGGGTCTAACAAGCAAGTTGGTAAAATCGGCCGGAACAGATAGAAGATAAGCGTAGCTGCTTCCAATGGGATTGCCTCCAACGAATAGGAGCACTCTAATTAAATTGTAGATAAGGAATACACCCAGATTTATGTATATCAACTTGGTTAAATTGCTTCCAAACCGGAATGAATCTTTAAACTCGTTGTAGATACTCATGGCTGTTGTTTGTGACCCTTTTAACTTAATTATTTAAAACAAAGCTATGTAAAGTCTAATTGCATAGTAGTTAATGGCTATGTTTTGTATATAGTAAGAGCCTTATATTTAATTCCACTAACGCTGGAACGATGCTTCCTCGGAATCAGTAAAAAATGTCCTTTCGGGTTTTCCAGTATTTTATAAGGAAGTACCCAAAGATCATCCCGCCCAGGTGGGCAAAATGGGCAATATTGCTACCTGGTTGCGTTAACCCAAGCATTAGCTCCAGCCCACCGTAAATTATCACCATCCATTTGGCCTTTATGGGGATTGGGGGGATTAACAGCATGAGTATGGTGTTTGGGAAAAGCATCCCAAATGCCAGCAAAACTCCATAAACAGCACCCGATGCTCCAACCGTTGGAATGCTGAGTTGCAGCTGTAAAAGCTGGCGGGTATAATCGGTTGCCTGATCGATAAGTACCGGGCTGTTTGGCGATAGGAACCACTTGTCCAGAAATTTCACGTACACCTGATCGTAATATTCCGGAAAATGTTTCGTAACAAATGCGGCAAATACCTGTGGTGATGGGGTGTTAAGCATTGCAATGGCATCGGATTGGATTGATGCAAAGTGCAGGTAGTTTACCAGTAGATGTATGCCAGCCGCTCCCAAACCGGTTATGAGGTAGTAAACCAAAAAGCGTTTTCCGCCCCAAACCTGTTCTAAAACCCGGCCGAACATCCATAGCGCAAACATGTTGAAAAACAGGTGGGCAAGGCCCCCGTGCATAAACATGTGCGTTACAAGCTGGTATGGTCTAAAATTCGGAGAGTTTGGTGCATATAATCCGAGAATCGCGTTTAAATCAACTCCTATCGATTTTTCCACTATCCAGTTAGCCAGTAGCATTACCGCGTTAATCAGAATCAAATTTTTCACTACTGGCGGAACACTGTTGTAAAATCCTCTGTTACTAGTATAATCCATGTTTTTGTATTGATTCAAAATTAAACAACTTAAAGCACTAAAGGTTTAATTGAACTTTTTTTCCAGTTCGTTCATTTCAACTATTACTATTATTTTTTTACCATCAGGCGAATAGTTTGGCTGGCTACATGCAAAAAGTTTATCAACCAATTCCTGCATTTCTAGGGCGGTTAAACTTCGGCCATACCCAACTGACGCAGCCTTGGCCATTGATGCTGCAATTCTATGCTTGGAATCGTCCAGCAGGAGAGCTTGGCTTCCCTTGATCTCGGCAAGTAAATCATCTATAAGTTTTACGGGATCGGTGCTTTTAATGTTGGCAGGCAGGCTGTTAACTCCAACGGTGTTGTGTCCCAGATTGCTGATCTCCAACCCGAGGTGCGAGAGTTGCTCCTGATTATCGGTAATCAGGGTAAAGTCCTGCGCGCTGAGCTCCAATGTTTTTGGGTATAATTCACGCTGGGCAACGCCATGTTCCGTACTTGGGCTGTTGATATATTGCTCAAAGAGAATTCGTTCGTGGGCTCTTTTCTGATCAATCATCATAATGCCCGATTTAACGGCGGTTAAAATGTATTTTCCCTTTACTTGGTAAAATTTTGACGTTGGTTCGGCAGGTATTTCCTCGAACCCTTTCGAAAGGTAAGTTTGAATGGTGAACTGTTTGACGTCGTTACCTATTTGCGGCTTATCGTTGTACAGCTGCTCCCAGCCTTCGGCCTGTTTGAATTTTTGCGACGGGACTCCGGATTCCTTTTCAGAGAACCTACCCCCCTCGTCTTCAAAAGGGTTAAAGCCTGGGTTTATTTCAATTTCGGGAATAATAACTGGTGCGTTTTTCGGGAAGAAGGGTATGCTAAATCCGGGATCATTATCAAAATCGATGGATGGAACAATGGCAAATTTTCCGAGGGTTTCCTTAACGGCAGCGTGCAGAATCTGCCATATCATCCTTTCATCTTCAAATTTAATTTCGGTTTTTGTTGGATGAATATTAATGTCAATTGTTTTTGGATCAATATCAAGGTAGATGAAGTAGGCCGGAATACTATCGGGTGGTAACAGCCGGTTATAGGCATTCATAACGGCACGGTTCAGGAACGGGTTTTTCATGTAACGGCCGTTGACAAAGAAGAATTGTTCCCCGGGGCTTTTCTTTGCACCTTCGGGTTTGCCAATAAAACCATTGATGTTAACCACGGTGGTTTGGGTAGAGCAATCGAGCAGCTGTGAGTTGATTGTTTTGCCGAACAGGCCAACTATCCGTTGCTTTAGCACCGTGGCAGGGAGGTGGTAAATGCCGGCGCCGTTGTGCGTTAAACTCATGGCTATTTCCGGGTAGGCCAGTGCAACCCGTTGAAATTCCGTGATGGTATGCTTTAGTTCAACCGATGTTCCCTTGAGAAATTTCCTTCGGGCAGGAATGTTGAAAAAAAGATTTTTTACCGTGAAGTTTGTTCCAGGCCCACAGTTAACGGGTTGTTGTGCTATAAATTCCGACCCGTTTATTTGAATTTGTGTTCCAAGTTCATCGGTTATTTTTCTTGTGCGGAGTTCTACCTCGGCCACCGCTGCAATTGAGGCTAACGCTTCACCCCTGAATCCCATTGTCCGAATATCGAATAGGTCTGCCGCCTCACGGATTTTAGATGTGGCATGACGCTCAAAGCTGAGCCGCGCGTCGGTTGCGGACATACCACAACCATCGTCAATTACCTGAATGGATGCCTTCCCGCCATCTTTAACAATCAGCTGGATATTTTTGCTGGCTGCATCAACGGAGTTTTCCATCAATTCTTTTACGACCGATGCCGGACGTTGCACAACCTCGCCGGCTGCAATCTGATTGGCCACTGAATCGGGTAAAAGTTGAATTATATCGGGCATCAGAAATTAAGATTACCGATAGAAAATCATATAGGCAGCTAAAAGCAGGGCCATGAGAATAAACAGAAACAGAAGTGTTGATTGCCTGCTCTGTGGTTTTTTTTTGATATAGCTGCTGCGGAATTGTCCTTTTATATTCGGGCTGTAGGGCTTATCTTCACTGTTGATACCTAACCCCTTTCTGATCCTCGCCTCACGCTCCTTCATTTCCTCTTTCATCTCATTGTAATAAATGGGATGATAGTTAAATCCTTTTGGTCTAGTAGCTTTCAGAAATGAAAAAATTGCCATGGCCTGCTGTGTTTTCAACTTTTCAAAGATACTGAATTTATTGATTTATTGAGAACCTGTTTAAATTTTCTTTACCATCGTTGCTGTAGAGGCAGGTAATACACGGGGTACAGGAGATGCTACTCCGTGTTACCCGCAGGCAAACTTTCCGCTTGCGCCTGTAGTTCAAAATCCCTTCTACGCATTGCCACCGGCTACCGGCTAGATTTGCCTGCTTATCAGATTTGAAGGTTTGAGCTGCTAATCCATACCCTCTTTTCTATCCACGCAGAATCTAAACAGGCCCTGAATGGCAAGCGGGTAAAGCCATACCTGTCGGGGTTTAAAACCCTGTCAGGGGGTTCCCGGTATAGGTGCAAGGGGGTACTTGGGAAGTACCCCCTCCCTCCTCCGAAGTACCCCCTCCCTCTCCGGGAGTACCCCATCGTACCGTTTTGACACGACGGGGTATCGTTTTAATGGGCTGCCGCATCAAAACGGTACGACGATCTGTCAGATTGACGCATCGTCGTACCGAAACGGTGGGCCCGCCTGTCAGTTCGACGCGATGGCCTATCCATTCGATGGGCTCGCGCGTCGATTCGACGGGCCATCGCGTTAAAACGATGCGGTGCCCCCTCCCTGATGCGGGGGCGGTGTTACATTGCCGCCTCCCGGCAGGGGGTGGAATCCCCCCGGGCAGCGGGGAGGCAGGTTGGCCTTACCCCCTGACAGGGTTTAAAACCCTGTCAGGGGATGAATAGGATAGGGAGCAGGGGAAATTGGCCATTGGCGGGGCAACCCCTCACTACTTTTTCGGATTTGGTTGTTTGAGCAAGCTCAGAACGTTTTGCCTGAAAAGCGAATCCGTAACCTCTTTTCTATCCACGCAAAATTTAAACAGGCTCTGAATACTTAATGTTGTTTAAAATTATATATTCCATTAATATGCTGAATATTTCTGTAATTGTTTTTTATGTTAAATTCTGCTGCTGAATAATGTACTGTAAGCTGTACGGTTTTTTATAATTTGTACTATTTAAGGGGTGAATGAATTGATAAAAAACACACGTTGAAAATGTTGGTAATACTTGATAGTATGGCTACTTTAAACGGATGAATATAAAAAGCCCGGCATGGGTTTTAGTTGGAGTATATAAGTTCTTCGTATTTTCTGTAAATTAGCATTAGCAATTAATTTTACCAGTATGTTAGTTAAAACTTACGGTAGTGCCGTTCATGGCATTAAGGCAACAACAATTACCATTGAAGTTAGCGTATCGCAGGGAATCAATTTCTTCCTGGTTGGACTGCCCGATAGCGCGGTAAAGGAAAGCCAGCAGCGAATTACTTCGGCACTGGAAACCAACGGGTTCAAATTCCCTAAAAAGCGTGTGGTTATCAACATGGCCCCTGCCGATATTCGTAAGGAGGGTGCCGCTTACGATTTGCCGCTGGCGGTTGGGATTCTTGCAGCATCGGAGCAGGTGAGTGGCGAGATGCTTTCAGAGTATGTTATTATGGGGGAACTTTCGCTCGATGGTTCTGTCCAGCCGGTTAAGGGAGTTCTGCCAATTGCCGTTCAGGCACGGGAGGAGGGTTTTAAAGGATTCATCGTGCCCAGGCAAAATGCCCGCGAGGCTGCTGTTGTAAATAACCTAGATGTTTACGGCATAGAGTCGATTAAGGAGGTTGCCGATTTTTTCAACGGGAAGAGTAGCCTTAAGCCCACGGTGGTGAATACCCGCGATGAGTTCTTTGCCCATGCAAATTCCTACGAAGTTGATTTTGCCGATGTAAAGGGACAGGAGAACGTGAAGCGCGCATTGGAGGTTGCCGCTGCCGGAGGCCATAACATAATTATGATTGGCCCTCCCGGTGCAGGGAAAACCATGCTGGCGAAAAGGTTACCAACCATTATTCCACCGTTAACTTTACGCGAGGCGT
Organism: Bacteroidales bacterium; assembly: GCA_050180015.1. Classification (GTDB taxonomy): domain Bacteria; phylum Bacteroidota; class Bacteroidia; order Bacteroidales; family Tenuifilaceae; genus JBFXEO01. The sequence continues at coordinate 13,300 of JBFXEO010000002.1, forward strand.
TGGAAACAACAAAGATTCATTCCGTTGCTGGTAAAATTGATAGGGAAACCTCCCTTATGACCCGTAGGCCTTACAGGGCACCGCATCACACTATTTCTGATGTTGCGTTAGTTGGAGGCGGCCAATTTCCCCAACCGGGAGAAATCTCACTTGCCCATAACGGTGTACTTTTCTTGGACGAGTTGCCCGAGTTTAAGCGAACGGTGCTTGAGGTTATGCGTCAGCCGCTGGAGGATAGGGTTATTACCATTTCGCGGGCAAAATTTTCGGTTGAGTATCCTGCCAGTTTTATGCTGGTTGCATCCATGAATCCCTGTCCGTGCGGTTACTACAATCATCCTGAGAAGGAATGCGTTTGCTCCCCGGGCGTTGTCCAGAAATATCTAAACAAGATTTCAGGACCATTGCTCGATAGGATTGATATTCATGTTGAGGTTATTCCCGTTCCGTTCGATAAGCTTGCTGGTGCGCCTCCAGCAGAAAGTAGCGATACCATTCGCCAACGAGTTGTTCGGGCGCGACAAATTCAGGAGGAGCGCTTTGTTGAGTGGAAGGGGATTTACTGCAACGCTCAAATGTCGTCGAAGTTGATTAGAAAATTCTGCCAGATTGACGATGCTGGAAATGCGCTGCTGAAAACCGCCATGGAAAGGCTTGGTTTATCGGCAAGAGCTTACGATAGAATTTTGAAAGTATCCAGGACCATTGCCGATTTGGACGGCTCGTTATCAATCCAGACGCAATATATTGCCGAGGCCATTCAGTATCGCAGCTTGGATCGGGAGAATTGGGCTGGTTAGCTTACTTAATCCAACTTTTGCGAATCAGCGTGTAGGTGAACTCGTTGTCCCATTCCGCAATGGCCTTTTTACAAAGGCCGATAAACTCGTTGTACTCAGTAATTCGTGCGAATACCTGACAGCCAGCTGACCAGTTGTTTACAAATACCGACTCGCCAGTTGGCGATGATCGGTGTATGTTAATCCCAAAAAATCCCGTTTGCTCTTTGCCCGAGGCAAAGTCTAATTTTCCATCCCTGTTGAAATCACGGATTACCGTAAGGGGCTGGGATTGAACCAACGCTTCGTATTTTCCTTGATGTTTTCCAAGCCGGTAGGCTTTCGAGTATTGTCCTTCCTTTAAAATTGCAGTTCCTGCCTCGCCAATGGGATCGGTAAGATAGCTGAGCCCCGGATCGGTGGTAATCTTGTACTTTTTCAGTGTCCATTTATTCTCAAATCGCCAGAAAACCCACATCTCATCGTCGAACTTGTTGGGTTCGGCATCATCGTTGCGTAACCCAACAATGTTGAGGTTGTAGTTTTTTGTGTCGTCCCTAAGAACTTGGTGGTTTAATCTATCCAGCGTGCTGCATATCTTCTTAACATCATCGGGGACAACCTCAACAGGCCCAGTGGCTTTTACCTCTTGTGGTGCAGATAATTTCTGATGTAGAGGAAGGGTTTTATTACGTTCCTTAATCTCTCCCAAATCAAAAAGGTTAAGCCGATTTGCGGCATCCATTACGCTCTCTCCGGGTTGGGTTACAAACCTATTGCTGTTCGATTTAAGGATATCCCGAAGTGAGCCTGGGGGAATATAGCCGTCAATACCCTTTACTGGCATGGCTTTACAGTTTTACTTCATTTAACAAATCCTTGGTGACACTATCTGTTGGTTTGTACTCTGCTTTCACAGTCCCATTTTCGAACCGTTTTACGTTGATTTCGAAATGCATGGAATCCTTGTCGTTGGGTGTAGCAATGTCAAAAATGGTTGGCGAGTGGAGCGATAAACCATTTTTCCCACGTAGTACACTGAAGGCGAGTTTTATACGCTGGAAAAACCTTTTTGAATGTGGTTTGATATGAAACGAAAGTTTGACCTCGTTCAAACACAGGTATCGCCTTTCGGCAAATCCGATGTGAATATCGGGATTGACCAGATTTCCCTGTGGCCGATACTCCCCAAATTTTCGCCAGGCATCAACCTGGGCCTGGTGCATGCTCATATCCGCTTTAATAACTTCCTGTAGGATATGGGCAGCCAAACCGTTTACTTGCTCTTTCGCCAGAAAATCTTCTTTATTTTCCTCCATATAGAATAAATTATCTCAGGATGCTCCTGTACAATGGGCCATTTCATCCATTTGAAGCCCCTATCAAATTTCATTTCGGGAACTTCCACGCCGACTATCTTTACTTGAACTTTTATGTTACTTACTTATTGGGATAGTGATGTTTTCAACCAATGCATTTATTATTTTTTCCAGCCCGGCAGGTAGCTGTGTCTCGCTAACATGTAGTTTGACTTCAAGGCTGCCCCCCCTGTTGGCTACATTTTCAGTATTTCGGTTGTGCTCAATCGATCCGGTTAAACTTGCATCAATAAACTTAGTAAGTACACCTTTGGTGGCTACTTTTAGCTCGGTATTTTGCCTGGAGCCTTCTGCTTCCTTGTAAATCTGGGAAATGTTGTAGTTGAACGAAACGCTAAGCGAGTCGAAGTTAAGATTAGGTATTTTAACCACCGAAAGTAACGGAACGTTTATGGTTTTTTTACTTTTTTTAGGATTCCCGGTAGAGTCGGTTTCGTCAACTTCAATTTCAAACGAGATATTTTTATCCTTTAAAGATTCTATAAAGTTAAGTGTAGTGCTTGCGGCGGCTTTGTGGGCCTCGATTGTGGTTAGCAGCGGAGTTGCAACGATGAAATCCAACGGGATTTTTTCAAACTCGGCTGGTGATACTACAACGGGAGATGTTTTGCTGTCGGCTGTTGTGTCAACGCCATCATTAGTTTTTGCCATGTTTTTTAATTTTTAGTTAATAATTGTACTATGAGTCATTATCTATTTTATTGCTAATTCCAACATTGTTGGTTAACGAGGTTAGTAGTTTGTCCAGCCCGTATGGCATTTCCGTTGCACTAACGCTCACCTCAATCTGAATGGTTTTCTCGCTCGATTCACCTTTGGCAAATTCACCTCTAACGCTTTTGGGGTCAATTAGGTACCAGGGTCTCTTTTTATCGGCACCGTTAACCGTTCCCATTTGGTTGTATTCCTTGGAGCTTGAAGTAACGCTTAGGTTGAATTTGAATTTTGCGTTGTCCACGGCAAGGGGCTTAATGGGCAAAAGTGCCAGGTTGGGAATAAAAACGCTGGAGCTTTTACCGGTGCTATCCAGAAAATCAAACTTTTGGAAGTAAAGATCGTCCCATTTCATCTTTAAACTCCATAGTTCCTCGGCTTCGGCCTTTGAAAGGCCTCCTTCCGATTGTTTTTTGTCTTCCAGCACCATTATTCTTTCCTTTGCCGATCTTTCATCATCGATTTCTTTGATAATAGGGGCATTCTGTTCAGGGTTTTGCTTTAAAATTTCCACCTCCTTTGCGGAGTATTTGTGGCGGAATCCCATTTGTAGGATAAAGTTCAGAAATGCCCTTGCTGCATGTATTTGCGCTTCGAATATCCCGTTTAACGGGGCAAGAAGAGCTGCCGATAAACTTATTTCATCGTCGGGATTACTCGCTTTTTTCTCGGTATTATCTTCCATGGTGGTATTTTTAGTCGGTGGAAATAAAGCATTAAGATAGCTCAAGCTGCCAACTATTACAAATTTTTGAGAGTTGTTTTTACGGGCGATTATATTACTGGGAATTCATGGCCCGGTTAAACATAAACCGCTCTATAGTGTTTACAGCTACAAAATTCTGGAGATATCCTTTTTAATGATATAGGTGTAGAAAATCGTTGTCAAAATATTCTGGGTTGCTTAGCTTTCCTATGCTTATGGGTAATATGTGCCTGGGATTTTTGAACATTGGATAATTTTTGTTAATATGCAACTCAAATTTTTACTAACTAACTAAGAGAGAAAAGTATGATTAGCAGTCTGTTCTGGGTAATTCCGATAGCTTCGGTGATAGCCCTGGGGTTTGCCTACTTCTTTTTCAGGCAGATGATGAAGGAGGACGAAGGTACCGATACCATGAAAAAAATAGCCCTTCATGTGCGCAAGGGCGCGATGTCGTACCTCAAACAACAGTACAAAGTTGTTGGTATAGTGTTTCTGGTTCTTTTAGTGCTTTTTGCTTTTCTGGCCTATGGACTTAACGTTCAAAATGGCTGGACCCCGTTCGCATTTTTAACCGGTGGTTTCTTTTCCGGTTTGGCCGGATTTTTTGGAATGAAAACGGCAACCTATGCTTCGGCGCGTACTGCAAACGCAGCTAGGAACTCGCTTAACCATGGCCTAAGAATTGCGTTCCGTTCGGGTGCAGTGATGGGCTTGGTTGTTGTGGGTTTGGCTGTTTTGGATATTTCGCTGTGGTATCTTATTCTTAACTATTTTATAGATGAGCCCAACGCATCGCATAAGTTGATAGTAATTACTACCACCATGCTAACTTTCGGTATGGGGGCCTCAACCCAGGCACTGTTTGCCCGTGTTGGTGGCGGTATTTACACAAAGGCAGCCGATGTTGGAGCAGACCTGGTGGGTAAGGTTGAAGCCGGTATCCCCGAGGATGATCCACGTAACCCGGCAACCATTGCCGATAACGTAGGCGATAACGTGGGCGATGTTGCTGGAATGGGTGCCGATCTTTACGAGTCGTATGCTGGTTCAATTCTTGCAACTGCCGCGCTTGGTGCTTCGGCTTTTGCTATGGCCGATGGCGATATGCAGTATAAGGCGGTTATTGCACCAATGCTCATTGCCGCGGTGGGCATTATACTATCGATCTTTGGTATATTCATGGTTCGTACCAAGGAAGGTGCAACTATGAAGGATCTGCTTCGCTCCCTGGGAATGGGGGTAAACGTCAGCTCGTTGCTCATTGCCATTTCAACTTTTCTAATTTTATACTTTTTAGGATTGCAGAACTGGGTAGGGATTTCATTTTCTGTTATTTCGGGCTTGTTTGCCGGGGTAATAATTGGACAGTCCACCGAGTATTTTACCTCACATTCGTATAAACCAACCCAGCGGGTTGCGGAGAGTACAAAAACTGGCCCTGCTACCGTAATTATCTCCGGTATTGGGTTGGGCATGATTTCAACGGCAATTCCCGTAATAACCATTGCTGTTGCAATTCTTTTGGCCTTCCTCTGTGCAATTAACTTTGATGTTAAGCACATGCTCGATGCTCAGAATATCCAGCTGGGATTATACGGTATTGGTATTGCTGCTGTGGGGATGCTTTCAACATTGGGTATCACTTTGGCTACCGATGCTTATGGCCCAATAGCCGACAATGCTGGCGGCAATGCCGAGATGAGCCATTTAGGCCCGGAGGTTCGTAAACGTACCGACGCCCTGGATGCTCTGGGTAATACAACTGCTGCTACAGGTAAAGGGTTTGCAATTGGTTCTGCTGCGCTAACAGCTCTTGCACTGCTTGCTTCGTATATCGAGGAAATAAAAATTGGCTTGATGCGTATTGGCGAGAATGTGCTAACATTTGCCAATGGCGAAACCGTTGAAACCGCAAAGGCAAACATAGTTGATTTTATGAACTACTATCAGGTCAATCTGATGAATCCTATCGTTCTGGTTGGCGTTTTCATTGGTGCTATGATGGCGTTCTTATTCTCAGGGTTAACCATGAATGCGGTTGGTCGTGCAGCTCAAAAGATGGTGGAGGAGGTTCGTCGCCAATTCCGCGAAATAAGAGGAATTATGGAAGGTGAGGCAGAACCTGACTATGCGCGTTGCGTGGAAATATCTACCCGGGGTGCTCAAATCGAGATGATACTTCCCTCTTTGTTGGCTATAATTATTCCAATTGTAACCGGTTTGGTTCTTGGTGTTGCCGGCGTACTTGGGTTGCTTGTCGGTGGTTTAAGCTCCGGGTTTGTATTGGCAATTTTTATGGCTAACTCTGGCGGTGCTTGGGATAACGCTAAGAAGTATATTGAGGAAGGAAACTTTGGCGGTAAGGGATCGGCGAACCATAAAGCTGCTGTTGTTGGCGATACTGTTGGTGATCCATTCAAGGATACATCGGGCCCCAGCCTTAACATTCTTATCAAGCTTATGAGCATGGTATCCATCGTAATGGCTGGTGTAACTGTAGCGTTTAGCCTATTCTAAACCAGACGACATCAGACGCAAGATGTCTCTGTAAATATTTTTTAAAAAGGAGACCCGACAATTTTAGTCGGGTCTCCTTTCTTTAATTCTGATGTCTAGCGTCTAATATCTATTGTCTGTACTACTCAATCACCAACTTTTTATCCTTAGGATATTTTACCGAATACTTCAGGGTTAGATCTTTTTTTGCATTGGGATCAAGGGTGAACTCCCATTTAATTTCGCCTGTTCCCTTATCGAATTTTCCGGATGATAGATCTTGGACTTGTACTTCAATCTCTTCCAGCGTTGGAACAGGAACTTGATCCATTATAACCATGTTGATGGGTTGATTTTTATTGTTTTTTATGGTGGTTAACCACGACCGGTTTTCCTCTTTTTTGCTGCCAATAAATTGCTTTGTGGTAAAATCTTTAACCTTTTCACGGGATACGGATACACTCTTATCTCTACCCAGCGATATTGATAAGGTGTCGGTTGCGCTGCTTAAGTTTAACAGGGTTTTACCCACGTAGCTATTTTCAAAAAATATATTCACCTCACCGTCAAGCAGGCTGTACTTCTCCCAGTCCACGATATTGGCTGTTAGGAAGGCATCCTTTTCGATTTTAGGGATACAGAAATACTGGTAGGTTGCGGGTAAGCTGTATGAGGCCATATCAACGGCATAGCTCATGTTATCCGATTTTATGGTGTAGGGTGTTTGGATTTCGAAATCGACGCTGGTTTGTTTTACAACTATTTCCGAAGGAATGGCCAGGCTGTTTGTGCCTCGAATTTTCATCGTCTCTTTTTTCTCGCCCAGCCCGCTCACCCTTCCGGATAAAGTTTTAGAAAATTTTATTTCGTCGTAATCGTCGGCGACAGTTTCTTCAAGCATAACAGCTTCCTCCTGCATTGCAACATTCATTGTGGAGCTGCTAATGGGTAATGTTTGGGTTCTGTATCCTATAAAAGAAAAGGTGAGGTTATTGCTGTTGTTCGGTATTGAAAGAGAAAAATTTCCGTTTAAGTCGGTGGTGGTGCCAATTGTTGTTCCCTCAACCATGATACTTGCCCCGGATAGCGGTGTGCCATCGCTGGCGGAGGAAACCCTGCCCTTAACCGTATTCCCCATTCGGCTTGAACCGTAAGCTGGTGGTAGTGTGTTGTAATCCAGGTAGTATATCTTTAGTTCAGGGGCAATTCCCGATGAGTTAGGATTGGTGGAGGAAAAGCGAAGCCTTACATTTTTCCAATCTTCCTTGGTGTCCTGCCTAACGTTGGCTTTGTATATAATTTCAATGGGGTCGGCAATGCTCTTTGCCCTAATATCGTACGATGGGAACCACCCGGCATTGGCCACAAGGTAGGAAACCTCAAAGGTTACCAATCCACCTTTCTGGGAATCGATTTTAACCAAAATTTCTCCGCCGGGGTAGTCCTTTTTCGAGGTGAGATTTTTAATTTGATTCTCCACATTTGCCCTTTGCTCACTCAAATCCTGAAGGTTTTTATCGTACTCAACAAGTTTTAGCTTTAGGTTCGATAGCTGCGTGCTATAAAATACCATAGTTTCCTTCAGGTTATTTACGTTGATTTCTTGGTTCTTTCCACCAATTGCCCTGTTTTCCTGTAAGAAAGTTAACTGCTCATTCGTTATTGAAATTTGTGTATTGGTAATGGTAATTTTGTCGTCAATTTCTTTCAGCTTACTTTCTAAGTTTTTCAACTCTTGGGGCTTGTCGGGTTTATCCAAAAAATTTTGTTGATGGTTTACCGAGAGTACGGTTAAATTGCCGTTGGCTTTAACCTGCACGCTTTTGGCATCGATAAATGGCGAGAGGCCGGTGAATTTGAGTAGCGTTTTTCCCGGGGTTAGATCAATAGTTTTTTCGCGGGTAACCTGTGCCCCCTCTATGAAAACAGTTACCGCATTTACGTCGGACTTAATTTCCTTTTCGGCAAATTCTTGCGAAAAGGCACTTCCGGCGATGAGGCAGAGTAAAATAGCTGCTAGTTTTCTCATGGTTAATGTTTTTTGGGTGAATTGTTTAAGTAGGATTCTTTATGTAATATTACATATTTAATCCTTTGAATGCTCCATACACAAGAAAAATCGGCCAAATAATTGCTTTTAGGAGGCCCAGCACTCCAATCCAAAACGATGTGGCGGTAGAAATAAAGTAAATGGCTGCGCCAATAAAACCTAATCCGTATATTGCACCCGAGGGGCCATCGGCGTTGTAACTTTTGTTTTTCATGGCTAACTTAATTATGGTTTATACAAATATCGTAATTAAATGAAAGGCAATTTATCAGCCATTTAAGTTTTATCGATATGTTTTGTGTGGAAATGGTGTAATGTTAATGGGGGGCAAAATTAAGTCTTACCAGAATAGGTGTTAGTATGGGTTTTTAGTTTTTAAAATTTGAATGAAATGCCTGCGCCAAAAATCTCCTTGAATTGTATTCTCGGCTTACTTTCGTCATCCTCAATGGTTCCGTCGTTATCGGAATCTTTACCAATGTTGACCTTGTCATCGTATATTAGGTGTGCCGCCAGGTTGACATTTAGGTACTTATTCACCTTTAATGCTATAAGCGTTTCCCAGTTTACCACTATATTCTGCGGCTTTTCGGTGTAGTTCGAAAAAAGATCGAGTTTTGTGGTGAATGTAACATTATCGAGAATACCGCTGAAATCGTTTTTGGAGTAAATGGTTCTAATATATCCTCCAAATTCGCTTTTTACTTTTTTACCTTTTTCAATGCCAAAGGCCCCTGCATTCGATAGGGCGGTATCATTTACAAAGGTTACCTTGCCTGTAGTTGGGGCTGTGAAAATACTCAGGTTCCCGGTTGGTTTGTAGTCAATTCCGAGTGCACCCACAAAGTACCCGGGAGCCATGAAGTTGGATATTTTTGTACGGGTACTATCGTTCGGATAGTTGTAGCCTGTAGCCATTTGGGTTTTAAAGTTTAGCAGAACCGCAAGGTAGAAATTTTTCATTGCCTCGTGGCCGTACTTCGATAGCAGGTCTATTTTATCATCGGTTTTCTTGGCGTACTTAACGCCCTCTTGGTTCAAAAGGCCGTAACCTATATCGAGTGAATTATCCCAGGCAGTTTTACCCTTTTTATAGTTGGCAAACACGCTGAATACACCATTGGCGGCATACGAATTTTGCCCTCCCGCAGCCCAGTTTGTTAGCGAGGTCTGTGCCAGGGTAATACCTATAACGCCACCCTTTTTCCACCCGTCCAGGGAGTCTTTGGGATGGGCCTTTAGTTTTGCTTCGGCATCGGTAACCTGGCCTTGAACGGCGGAGAGGTTAATTAACGCGATAATTGTGGTGACTGTGCGTTTAATATTCATCGAAATAAAATTTATCCAGGGAACATCTCTTTTATCCGTTGTAAAATTATCGTGTGCTTTTGATTTAGACCATAGTAGAGGTGAAGTGTTTATTTTGGTATTAAACTTAGGGGAACGGTAAAATCCGGTAAAGCCTGGGCATAAACTCGGCGTGGAGCCAATTCAGAAAAGGCAATGGCTCCAATTCTTGTACACATCCCGATAAGAAATTTAAATATGTGCAACTCGGGTATGTTCAATAGGTAAAAGTCTGAGCTACCAAACCTGAACCCGGCTGAATGGACAAATGCTCAGATGATATTGAGTTACGATCGTTTGTTGATCTCATCACGAATTCTCGATGCTTTTTCGTAATCCTCGTTTATAATGGCTTCATCGAGCAGACCTTTGAGTTCAGAAACCGATAAGCGTTTTATCTGCTCGGCAAAGCTGTCGGTTGATTTTTCTTCCGGTTTTTTTGTACTTTCGCCCGATTCGTCCACCTCTTCAATTTCCAGGGTAATTCCGGCCTTTTCCATTATTTCTTCGGTGGTATAAATGGGGCATCCATACCTTAATGCTAGGGCAACGGCATCGGATGTGCGGGAATCTATGTAAATTTCCTTGGTACCGTTGTCGCAGTGAAGCTTCGAGAAAAAAACACCCTCTTCCAGCTTGTAAATCTGTACTTCAACCAGGTTAATATTGTAGGCTTTGGAGAAATTGAGAAATAAATCGTGGGTAAGCGGTCGGGGAGGCGTTAACCCCTCCAGCTGTATTGCAATGGCTTGGGCTTCGTATCCTCCAATTATTATAGGAATTCTTCGGCTCCCATTTTCTTCGCTCAGAACCAACGCGTAAGCCCCCGATTGAGTTTGACTGTATGAAATACCAAGGACACTCAATTTAACCTTACTCATCTCCCGTTTTTTTCAGCTGTAATAGTAATTTACAATGTGTAATGGGCATTTAAGATATGCCAAGTAGCATCTCTACAAACCTACATGATTTTTTTTAAAATCCCATAGGGGAGTTGCTTAAATTTATTTGCTTTGATAGCTGACAGCAGAACAGTAAGTTTTTAGCTGCACTAAGGCTTATGGTTAAAACCTAAAGTAGATAAATGGCTGTATTTGTGCTGTTTTGAACTGAAAGATTAGAATGGCCGCAAGTAGTATAACCACCAATTTGATTATAATATTTGATTCAATAAATTTTCCCCTGCACCATTCCTTGAGGTTAAATGGTAACCAGTGTAGTACAAATCCTACTAGCATTAGCCCAAATATGCCGGAGTACGATTGAACCATTGCCGGAGTTGATTTTACGCCAAAATGCGCGAAGATTTGTGTAATCATGTTTTGGGCAGAGCCCATATCATCGGAGCGGAAGAATATCCAGCTGAAGCAAACCAGCTGAAAGGTTAAAAATGTCCCTATTGCCTTTCTCCATCTTTTGTCAATCCTTTTAACAGGCGGAATGTATTTAGCCCAGAGTTTGTGTAGGACTAAGCCTAATCCGTGAATTCCGCCCCAAATTACAAATCGCAGGTTGGCCCCGTGCCAAAGGCCGCCAAGTAGCATTGTAAGCATTAGGTTGATGTATGTTCTGGCGGAACCCTTCCGGTTTCCTCCAAGTGGAATATACAAGTAGTCGCGTAGCCACGACGAGAGCGATATGTGCCACCGATGCCAAAAATCAGGAATGCTGGTTGCCTTGTAGGGCGAGTTGAAGTTTATGGGTAATCGGAATCCCAGCAGTAGCGCAATCCCGATGGCAATATCGGTATAGCCGGAAAAATCGCAGTAAATTTGTAAGGCGTAGCCGTAGGTTGCCATTAGGTTTTCGAACCCGGAGAAGCTTAGCGGGTTGTCGAAAACCCTATCCACAAAGTTGATGGAGATATAATCGGAGATTACCATCTTTTTTATCAACCCTGCAATAATTAAAAATACGGCATGGCCAAACTCACGGCTGGTCAGGTTGAATTTGCGGTACAGCTGAGGAATAAACTCCGAAGCTCTTACAATGGGCCCAGCAACCAGCTGTGGAAAGAACGAAACGTAAAACCCAAAATCAACAATGTTTTTTACCGGTTGAATTTTTTGCCGGTAAACATCAACCGTGTAGCTGATGGTTTGAAAGGTATAGAACGATATGCCAACCGGTAGAAAAATTGAGGCGGTATCGAAATTACTGCCCAACAGGTTATTTATGCAGGCGGAGAGATGGTTGGTAACCGTAAGGCTGGTTCCCAAAAGCTGATTCACCAAATCGGTGTAAAAGTAGGCGTACTTAAAGTATGAAAGAACGCCAAGGTTTACCGTAACACTTAGGGCAACCAGCAATTTTCTTTTAATTCGTGAGTTGTACCGGGGAATTAGTAATCCAATTGTGTAATCGCAAATGGTCGAGAAAATTAGTAGTGAAAAAAATAACCCGCTGGATTTGTAGTAAAAAAATAGACTGAAAACCAATAGGTATGCACTCCGAATTGCTGGCTTGTTATAAATAAAGGAGTAGCCCAAAAGCAGGACTGCAAAGAAAGCCCAGAACGATATTTTGGTGAAAAGCAATGGATTGCCCTCGGTGTAGCTGCATAGCTGGGTAATTAATTTTGAAATCCAATCCATTGCGAGGGGTTTACTGATGGTAGGTTAAAAACTCGTTACAGGTAATAGCCTCGAACAGCAGCTCTCCCTGCAGTTGATATCCTTTTATATTTAAATGAAGCAAATCCGGGGCGGTTAGTCCCATGCTACTCCATGTTCTGATGCTTCCTTCTCCGCCCATAATGGTGTGGAAATCCCACACGCAGCAATTATTCCTGAATGCGGATGTTATTATTGCGGTTTTGGCCTCGGTAAGGTGCGGGTTTTTGGCAAGCCTCAGAAGATGATCGCTGGGTGTGGTTAGGAGAATGGTTGCGTTGGGAACAGCCGTGTTTATTCTATTAAGCAACGTGTTGAGTGCAATGCCAAAGTTCTGTACATCAAATGATGGGTGGCAGGCATCGTTAGTTCCAAGCGATACAATTACCAGCTGTGGGTTTAACACTTTAAGCTGATGCGCAAGCTCTGCTGCCAGCAGGTACGCTTTTACATCGGCCCCGTTCAGTCCGGCCGAGTTGTATATAACTTTTGATGTTGAGTTTACCAGCTCCAGCCCCAGCAGGGTGAACTGTTTTTGTCTTTTCCCCGTTGATTTTAGGCCAATTCTGGCTTCGCAGACGGGAGTTTTAAGTTTAAAGGTTATGTGGTGCTGGCTCTGGGATATTATTTCCGTTTCGGATCCTTCTACCGCGGGAGTATAACTTATACTATCTACGGGGCAGAATACCGTGATCTGGTCAAAGGACTTGATGCCGTTTTTCGGACTGTTCGTTGAGACCATGAAGGATGCCTTATAATCTGTTGTTTCCATTGCCATCCCCGATAGTCCTGCCTGTATGGGCTTTGCTGATCCGAGTATTTTTAAAAATTTCCATTTTCCAGTCGATTGGAAGGTGTAATCGAAGGGTGAATTGGTTTTAGCCAGATTGTAGGGGAAGGCATAGCCTACAGATATGGCGGAGTTATTCATGTACGATGAAAGTAAATTCCGAATCTCATCCGTAAAAAAGCCGGCCTGAACATGTGAGTCGCCCAAGTGTACTATTCTAATGGGTTCGTTAGTGTTAGGTTTTATGGGAAGATTCAGTCCTTCCCTGTTGATTATGATCTTGTTGTTGCGATAGTTAAGCCGGGCTAGGCTTTTTATTCCGGGGTTTAAAACCATTGTTTCGGTGGATTTGGGCATGATCGTAATTGCTGCTAAAGCTACAAAGGAAGCAATCGCTGGGTTTGTACAATATCTTTTTAGGTACTTTTTCATTCTCTTGGTTTTTCAGCTGATTTAGCAGCAGGATGCGGGTTCCCGTTTTCCTGCGCTGGGGCATTGATGAATTTTGTGTACTCATCGAGTAGCGATGCCACAAACATTTCGGCAATTACCTTTGACCCCTTGTAGTTGAAATGCGTAAAATCCTTGGTGGCCAAGGGAGGGCTGGCGTAAACCCACTCAGGCATGGAGTTTTGTCCACCCATTGCCTTATAGCAATCCCAGAAAGCGGCACCTGCCCTGAAGGCAGCACTTCGCTGGGCATCTCTAACTTTTTCGATACTTGGGTACGATTCGAATTTATCGTCTGATTTTTGCGACATGTCCGAAACCCCGATTAGCAATACCGAAACATCGGGTTTAAAAGATTTTATGGCTTTTATCTGGCGGTAGAGAATATCCTCGTAGTAGCTATAGTTGCTTAAGTTGGCCGGGACCACATTTACACCATACTGTAGTATAACCAGCTCTACGTTGAGCATGTTAAAGATTTTACGGGAAAAATTGGCATCGAACTTTGTGAAAACAGCCCCGGAACTTCCACGCTGGGGGATATTATCGACATAAATCCCCTTTCCCGATTCCAGCGATACGCCATATACGGTTAGCGGCCCGTTCCCGCTGAACAGGAGTTCGATGTTTTTTGCCTCGGGGGGAACGGTGAAGGTACGCTCTGCTACGGTTGAAGTTTTAGTTAGCGTTTGTGTATTGGTGATACCATCATTTACTTTTAGCTGTAGTAGGTACGTCGAGTCGTTTTGCCCGAAAAATACCCTTACCCTTTTAAACCAGTTATTCCTAGCTGGTTTGCCAACTTTTTTAAGCTCAATCTTATCGGCGTTAGTGCCATCAGCTATTTGGGTGATGCCTCCAAGCAGGCCATACCGGCTTACTTCACCGCCACCGTCGAGCAGGCTGGAGTACTGCCAATCGCCAGAAACGGAATGTTTCACATTCAAAGGTTGATAGCTTTGCGGGTATCCCGGTATAATACCAATTCCGTTTCCGCCAAATCGCTCTTGTAGGGCACCGCGGATGTACATGGTTATCCGGTCACCTTCAATTTGCGAATCGCCAAAATGTATTACCCTAACCTGACCTGCCAATGCTTTCCCGGTTTTCAGGGCGTTGAAAAACCCTGTAATTGCGCTATGGCTGCTGTCGGCAAATTCAATGGGAATGTTTTTTTCTTTTAATAAATTGATGTTAACCGGTACTGGCTGTTCCTTTTGTTCATTGGTATAATCTAATTCAGCTGGTTTTGTGAAGGTGCTGTCCGGTTGTTGCTGAATGTTAGCGGTAGTGCTACCGGGTTTTACTGGGGTAACTTTGCCCTTTTGCCGGATAATACTGCCGACTAGTTTTTCCTGAATTGATGCAATGCCTGGATACCGTAAGGTGAAGTTTCTAATTTTAAATCCATCCGAGGGCACAATCCATGCCCCTGTTAAAAGTAAAAGCAGTATAAGGGTTATAAACAAAAATATTTTAATCGGTTTTACCATGGATAAATATACGTTGCCCGAAATGTTATTTATGCGAATGCTTGGGTTAAAAATAGAATAATTTTGTTAAAGACAGTGGTTTAATGGCCTTAATTATGCTTGAGCTATAATTTGCCCGATATAAACATAAAACGCGCACTGTTATTGTGCGCGTTTTATGTTTATCCGAATGGGATTTATTTTTTTACCCTTACGGGGTATGGCGGGCGAACGGGATCTACTTGTGGATTTTCTTCCAGTTCCTTTAAAGCTACTTCGATAGCTTTTTGCAATTGAGGATCGTTGCCTTTAATAATTTCTGCAGGAAGTTGCTCAACTTCAATGTCGGGTGCAACGCCAACATTTTCTACTACAAATCCATCTTTAGTCCAGATTGCTACGTTCGGAGCTGTTACAAAGCCACCATCCATTAGCTCTGGGAATCCAAGAATTCCAACTAGTCCACCCCAGGTACGTTTGCCAACAAGTGTTCCCACGTTAAATTTACGGAACATCCATGGAAGCATATCGCCACCAGATCCGGCATTCTCGTCAATAATCATAACTTTTGGGCCTTGAATGGATGCGCTGGGTGTTTTAAGGTCTTTCCCGTAACGCATATTCCAGTGCGACTGGTAAGGACGTTGTAAAATATCGATATAGTAATCGGCCAGTGAACCACCTCCATTAAAACGCTCATCAACAATAATTGCTTTCCGGTTTGCCTGTGGGAAGAAGTAGCGTTTAAAGTATTCGTGTCCTAATCCTGCAGTGTTGGGCACGTAAACGTAGGCAACCTGCCCCCTTGTGGCCTCGGTAACTTTTTTAAGGTTGCCTTCCACCCAATCGCGGTTTCTTAGCGAGTATTCATTTTCAATAGGAACAACCTTAACAACTCTTGACCCTGGATAATCGGGGTTTGGGCCAATGGTTAACTCAACAATTTTTCCGGCAGTATTCTCGAAGAAACTGAAAAGGTTTTGGTTGCTTTTCACATCAGCTCCGTTTACCGCTAAAATATAGTCTCCAGCTTTGGCATTAACCCCGGGTTCGGTTAATGGCGAGCGCATTTCGGGATTCCAGTTCAACCCTCCATAAATTTTTTTGAGTTGATACCGATTGTTGATAATTGTATAATCGGCACCAAGCAAACCTCCCGGCACTTTTTGGGGAATGTTTAACCGGTCGCCGCCGCCGGTGCGATGGTGTCCAACGCCAAGTTCGCTGCACATCCACATCACAAGCCTATTCAAATCGCTACGACATGCCAAATCGGGGAGGAATTGCGAGTATTTTGTTTTCATGGCTTTCCAATCTGCGCCATGCATCCCGGGGTCGTAAAAATAATCCCTGTTGATGCGCCATGCTTCATCAAAAATTTGAGGCCATTCTGCCAAAGGATCAATTTTAATTTTCACCTCGGCAAGGTTAAGAATACCTTTCCCGGGCTCTGCTTTTTCTCCTGTTGCTGTTATTCCAAAGGTATCCCCTTTAACGTACAGCATTCTTTTACCGTCGGCAGATATGGTGTAATCATCCATTTCCATCACCTCGCTATCCTTGCGTTTTTTGAGGTCGTATTTATGGAGCATGCCCGACTCCCTTTCGATGTATAGCAGCTCTTCTTCCTTGCCAATCCCTAAACTTGAGAAATTGTCTGCTTTTATAGGAATATCAACGATTCGATTTTCTATTCCATCAAGGTCAATTTTTAGGTTATCAACCTTTTTTTCAGGTTTTGAAGTGTCCTTTTTGTCCTTGTTGGCTTCTGCATCTTCTTTTTTTGCAACTTCCTCATCGCTTTCCCTGGCAAAAGGCGAAATGGTTTCCTTTTGAAGCGTTACAAGGTATATGGAGTTGGTCATTCGCATATCGGCATTCGATAGGTCGAACCAGTTAACCACAGGTCCTGCATCGGTTGAGGCCAGGAAATACAGGTATTTTCCGCTTGGATCGAAGGTTGGTTCCGATGCGTCACTTAATCCATCGGTTAGCGCGAACGATTTATTCTGATCAAGAGCGTATAGGTAAATTCTTTTGAAGTTAGTTTCGGTAACCTTGGTGTAAGCAATCCATTTGGAGTCGAACGACCATGATCCCAATAAATTGCGGAATGGGCCCGGCACATATAAATCGTCGGAATCAACCTTTGATATAGATCCTGTTGCAATGTCAATTACATACAAGTTCCGGCCATTGTCAACGTAGCTTATCTTTTTGCTGTCGGGCGACCATTTCGGGTAAGCGTAAAAACCAGTGCCATTCAATTTGAACGATTTTACATCGCCCTTTCCGTCTTGCGCTTTGATATTGAGCTCGTAATTGCCCGATGCATCGGAGAAATAGGCTATTGATCTTCCGTCGGGCGACCATGTTGGATACTTTTCGTGAACGCTTGTGGTTCGTGTTATGTTTCTTGAGTCGCCTTTTTCGGCAGGAACAGTAATAATTTCCCCGCGAATATCAAAAACTGCCCTTGCTCCGGTTGCAGAAATATCGAAACTACGCACATATTTATCACCGCTAACATATCGTTGGCGTAACCCAAGCAGATCGGTGGCAATTCCAACGGCTAGTTTTTTTTGTTCCTTTGTGTCTATATTGATTGTGTGGAGATAGCCTGCCTGTTCAAAAATTATAGTGTTTGAGCCTCCGGAGATGTTGATGACCGGGAAGTCGTTGAACGATGTTAGCTGGTCCATGGCGGCTGATTTTGTATCGTATGAGTATAGGTTAAACTCGCCATTTCTGTCGCTAATAAAATATACTTTATCTCCAATCCAGGTAGGGTCAGTATCGTTACAGCCACCCGCCGGTTTTGGAATTTTTACGATGGAGTAGTCCTTAAAGGAGATTAACCATATAGTGGAAATCGTTCCTCCGCGATAGTTCTTCCATTCGTGAAAAGCATCGGATACCGGAGTATATGCCATGTAATTCCCATCGGGCGAATATGATGCGTGGTAAGCGTTGGGGATTCCCAGCCGCTGGGGGAATCCACCGTTGACTGGTACGGTGAAAAGTTGCAAGTACCTATTGGTGAAAACTGACCGAGAAGATGCGAAGAGTACATTTGTACCATCGGGGGTAAAGCCTCTTACGATGTCGTATCCGGGATGCCATGTTAGCCGTTTCGGGGCACCACCTTCAACTGGAACAATAAAAACATCGGTATTTCCATCGTACTCTGCATTGAAGGCAATTAATTTACCGTCGGGCGAGAAATATGGATTGGACTCAACCCCCTCGTCAACGGTAAGCCTTCGCGGTTCCGATCCATCAGGGTTTGCAATCCACAAATCCTCTGCGTAAACAAATGCGATATGATTCGCACTTATTGCTGGTTGCGCCAGCATTCTTGTATCTACTGTATTTATTCCCCATGATAACCACGGGATAAAGGCCATTGGTGCCAAGGCCAGAAAGTTAAATAGTAATTTTTTCATCCGCATAAAATTTTAAAGGTTAAGTTGAAGTGAAACCTGCTATGTAAGTTGAATAATTGTAAATTTAAGGCAGGAAATTAATAATTCAAAGCTAAGGACGATTAACCTAGATGTGATGCTGCATGGCAGTTCTATCTTAGATAAGTTGAAGAGAGGTGTAAACACATGGTTTTAATTTCTTAAAATTTTACATTGTTGCGGGTGAAGTAAGGAAATGAGATTTTGTTAATACGGTGGCAATTAATCAAGCTTGATCCCCGTTGCAATACAACCATATTTTTAGTATCTTTCACCAAATTTGTTTGAGATGCTAAAGATTTACCATAATCCGCGTTGTAAGAAAAGTAGAGAAGGTTTGGCGTATTTAAAGTCCAAGACTAACGAATTCGAAATCAGAAATTACCTGTCAAGTGGCATCAACCCTGATGATATTCGGGAAATATTGCTAAAATCGAACCTGAAGCCTTTTCAGCTGGTGCGGTCGCGGGAGGATTATTTTAAAACCTACCTAAAGGGTAAAAATTTTTCCGACGATGAATGGGTGCAAATAATTGTTCAGAACCCGAAAATTTTGCAACGTCCAATAGTTGTTGGCAATTACAGGGCAGTGTTAGCCAACCCACCCCAGAATATCGATAAAATTTTTAAGTAGAAAATCATGTTTAGGTATCGCTTATTTACAGTAATACTAATTTTGGCTTTTCAATTTCAGCTAATAGCGCAAGAGAACACTGATGTTGCTGCATTGGAGCAGGAAATCCACACCTTGATCAATGAATATAGGACGAGTAAAGGATTATCCGAATTAAAGTTGAATAATGCCGTAAAAGTTGAAGCGGTAAACCATTCCAGGAATATGGCATCGGGCAAGGTGCCGTTTAGCCATAGGGGTTTCGATGATAGGTTTAAAAGGCTAACGGCCATCTTCGATATTTCTTCGGGTGCCGAGAATGTGGCCAATGGTCCGGCCGATGCAAGAACCATTGTTGAGGGGTGGATTGCCAGCCCAAAGCACAGGGATAATATAGAAGGTGATTTTAACATGACGGGTATTGGCATTGCCCGGGCGCAGAACGGATTATTCTTTTACACTCAAATTTTCGTAAAAAGCCCAGAAAAACCTAAAATAGTTGTTGAGGAGTTTGAGAACGAACTTTTCAGGCTTATCAACGAGCACCGCACCAGCCTTGGCCTTACCGGCTTTAAAAAGAATGAGTTGATTAAAGCCGAGGCTTTAAAGTATTCGGCGCAGATGGCCACAGGGAGGGTTCCCATTGGCCCGCCCAGTTTCGATAGCCCACTCCGGAAACTTTTACCTAACATGAACGGAAAAGCCATGTCAGAGGTTATTGCTTACGGGTACGATACGCCCAAAGAGGTTTTTGAAAGCTGGATGGCCAGTACAAATCAGCGTGAGACTATCGAGGGAAGTTTCGATTTAACAGGAATTGGTGTTGCACAATCGACGGATGGGAAGGTATTCGTAACTCAGGTTTTTATATTGAGCCGGTAGTCACCAAAACTAAATATTATGGCAACCCCTGATTTTTTCTACCAGGAACGTTTCCCGTTAGGGAACGATGAAACAGAGTATTATCTTCTTACGAAAGAATTTGTATCGTTAACAAAGCTTGAAGGCGAAGAAATTGTAAAAGTTGACCCCGAAGGACTTTCCGTACTCGCTAAGGCCGCAATGCACGATACCTCGTTCATGCTCCGTACGGAGCATATAAAACAAATTGCTTCTATACTCGAAGATCCGGAGGCCAGTAAAAATGATAAGTTTGTTGCTTTGGTAATTCTCCGGAATGCCGAAATATCGGCTAAAGGGATACTTCCCATTTGCCAGGATACGGGAACCGCCACGGTCGTTGCAAAAAAAGGACAAAGAATTTGGACTGGCGGTAATGATGCTGAGGCATTATCGCGTGGGATTTTTAAAACCTACGCACAGGAAAATTTACGTTACTCGCAAACCGTTCCCCTGGATATGTACACCGAGAAAAACTCGGGAACAAACCTTCCGGCACAAATTGACATCTATGCCACCAAAGGGAACGAGTACGAATTTTTATTTATTGCTAAGGGCGGAGGATCGGCCAATAAAAGCATGTTGTTTCAGGAAACGAAGGCACTGCTTAATCCGGAAAAATTGGAGCCTTACCTTGTCGATAAAATTAAAAATTTGGGCACGGCAGCTTGTCCCCCATACCACGTTGCCGTAGTAATTGGAGGAACATCGGCGGAGGATACGCTGAAAACCGTAAAGCTGGCATCGGCCAAATATCTCGATAACCTCCCCACAACGGGGAATGAGTACGGACAAGCCTTCCGGGATATTGAGCTGGAGGAAAGTATTTTAAAAGCCACCTATAGCATGGGCGTTGGGGCCCAGTTTGGGGGGAAATACTTGGCGTTGGATATTCGTATTATCCGTTTGCCGCGCCATGGCGCATCGTGTCCCGTTGGAATAGGCGTTTCGTGCATAGCCGATCGTAATATAAAAGCAAAGATTAACCGCGATGGTATTTGGATTGAGAAGCTGGAGAATAACCCAGGTCGCTTTATTCCCGGGCAATGGCGAAAACCAGACGAGGGTGGCGCGGTTAAAATTGATTTGAATTTACCAATGCCCCAAATTCTTGCCGAGTTGAGTAAGCATCCCGTGGGCACAAGGCTTTCACTCAATGGAACCATCATAGTTGGACGCGATATTGCTCACGCAAAGCTGAAAGAAAGGATTGATAAAGGTGAGGGATTACCGCAATACGTCAAGGATCACCCAATTTACTATGCGGGGCCAGCCAAAACACCGACGGGAATGCCTTCGGGTTCGTTTGGCCCAACCACCGCAGGCCGCATGGACTCCTATGTGGATTTGTTCCAATCGTATGGTGGAAGTTTGATAATGATTGCCAAAGGGAATCGAAGTCAGGCTGTAACCGATGCCTGCAAAAAGCACGGCGGTTTTTATCTTGGTAGCATTGGCGGCCCAGCCGCCATACTGGCACAGGAAAACATCAGGAAGGTGGAACTTATTGAATATTCAGAATTAGGAATGGAGGCCATTTATAAAATAGAGGTAGTTGATTTTCCGGCCTTCATCCTGATTGACGATAAGGGGAACGACTTCTACAGGCAGGTGGTTAAGTGAAATTAGGCCAAGCTATTACCGTCTTTTTTTATGGTAACATGGTATAATTTTACTATGAAAATGTAAGTAATGGGTATAAGCGATAGCGAATTGGCAAGTATTAGCGGTAAATCGTTAAGAATTATACCGTAAACCAGCCAGAGAATTATGGCAACTTCAACAATACAGTACATCGATAGCGATATGCTACGGGTATCGTTGGTTCTTAACACCTTGTAAGCCTGGGGAAATTGATTAAGCGTGGAGAGAATTGCAGCAAGCATTCCTATTGTTTGGGTTATCATGCTATTCTGAGAATTATAAGTTTATATTAATACCTTTTTCTGTAGCCGGGAGTACATTTTTGCATCGAACTTGAACAGCTCTGGAGCTTTGTGAGCTACACCGTACTGTTTTTCGTTGCACGAAACCACGTACTGCATGTTGAATATTTTCCGTCTGAAATTCCGCTTATCAAATTTGATGTTCAGAATTACCTCGTAAACGCTTTGCAGCTGGGTAAGCGTGAATTTTTTGGGGAGTAACTCAAAGGTTAACGGGTGTGTGTAAACATCGTCCTTTAATTTTTCCCGCGCCTCGTTTAAAATATCGTTATGGTCGAATATTAAATTCCCCACCTCGTTTACATTGTGCCACTCGGCAGCATTGAGCAGGCTGGAGGAGTCGAAGTTGGAAAGCTTAACCAGCGAGTAGAAGCCAACGGTTACCACACGTTCCTCCTTCAATCCATTCTTTTTAATCCAGAGGTAATCCATTTCTCTTCTTCTTAGCCTGTCCAAATCGCTAAAAACCTTAAACTGTTTCATGAATATTTTTTCTGCTCCGGCCTGCTCCTTTAGCACCCTAATAGCAGTGTCCTCAATTCGTTCGTTTATGCCAACGTGGTTGCCGGGAAGCTTCCATTCAACGTGGAGTTCGCCTTGAAATTCGATTAACTCCTTTCTGAGGAGCACCTTTAATTCACCTTCGCTATATCCAAAAACAACGCAGTCTATGGAGAGATTGGGGATTACTCTTATATCGTCGTTCATACTTAATTCTATTTACGCCACAAACTTAGTTTAAATATTCCTATTTGGAGCATCGCAATTTTTTTTAACGGTGGATAATGGAACTTTAAAAACAAAATCATAGTGTTAAAAATACACATTTATTTGCATCTAGTTATTAAATACTTAAATTTGTCATTTAAAATTGTATAAATGACACTAAGATAATTATGCTAATGGTAAACAAATGCAACTTTTTCAAGAATTTGATTGTACGTTCTTCTTACGTATTGTTCATAGTTGTCCTTGCGTATTCATGTAAGTCACCGGTAAATAAAACCGATTCAAAAATTTTGCCAGTATTAAACCAGATGACCATTGAGGAGAAAGTTGGCCAAATGGCTCAAATAACCCTCGATGTTATTGGGAAAGGTGATAGTGTTTACAGTAGTTTTGAGCCGTTTACGCTTGATACGGCCAAGTTGCGCAGCGCAATTGTGGAGTATAACGTTGGGTCCGTGCTGAATTCGAGCAACAACCGGGCACGTTCTTTAACGGTATGGAATGGTATTGTTGCGCAAATACAGGAAGTGGCCCTAAAGCATACGCGGCTATCCATACCTATTATATATGGTATAGATGCTATACATGGTGCAAACTATACTGAGGGGGCAACCATATTCCCACAGCAGATAGGCATGGCTGCAACCTGGAACGAGTCAATGGTAGAAGAAATTGGGAGCATTACTGCGTACGAAACCAGGGCCAGCGGTATTCCGTGGACTTTTGCGCCGGTTTTAGACCTCGGTGCCGATCCTCGATTCCCTCGTCAATTTGAAGGATTTGGCGAGGATCCATACCTATGCACCAGGTTGGGTGAGGCTATAATTGAAGGTTATGAAGGTGATGATGTTGGTAGCCCTTATAAAGTGGCTGCATGTGCAAAGCATTACCTCGGTTACTCTGTTCCCATTTCGGGTAAGGATCGTACCCCGGCATTTATTCCCGATTACTACCTGGCAGAGTACCACCTGCCGGCCTTTAAGGCCGCTATTGATGCCGGAGTGCATACGGTGATGGTAAACTCAGGAATTATAAACGGCGTTTCCGTTCATTCCAGCTATAATATTATTACAAAGTTACTAAAGGATGAACTTGGGTTTAGAGGCGTTGTTGTTACTGACTGGAACGATATAGATAACCTATACCGTAGAGATAAAATTGCAGCCACGGAAAAGGAAGCAATAGGTATTGCCATAAATGCCGGAATTGATATGGCAATGATACCTTACAAGTACCAGGACTTCTGTAAAAATTTGGTTGAACTTGTGAAGGAGGGAAAAGTAAAGGAAAGCAGGATTGACGATGCTGTCCGCAGAATTCTACGCCTTAAAGTGGAACTTGGACTATTTGAGCATCCGGTGACTTACTATACCGATTACCCTAAAACCGGATCGAAGGATTTTTCGAAAGTATCGTACGATGCTGCGGCTGAATCCATTACTCTACTTAAGAACAGCGGTAATCTTCTCCCTTTAAAAAGTAAAGGCCTGAAAATCCTTGTTGCAGGGCCCAATGCAAATTCCATGAGGACCTTAAATGGGGGATGGACATACTCCTGGCAGGGCGAAAAGGTGGAAGAATTTGCCGGTAGGTATAATACTATTTATGAGGCGCTCAAGAATAAGGTGGGGGAAAATAGTGTAACCTATGTTCCGGGAGTAAGCTACAAAATGGATGGCAAATACTTTGAGGAAACCGATGATAAGTTACCTGAAGCCATTCTTCGTGCAGGGCAATCCGATGTGATAATTCTTTGCCTGGGCGAGAACAGCTATACTGAAAAACCAGGGGATTTAAACGATTTGTACTTAAGCGATAGGCAAACCAACCTGGCGTTAGAACTTGCAAAAGTAGGCAAGCCAATAGTGCTGGTCTTAAACGAAGGGCGTCCGAGGGTAATACGGAAAATTGAACCGTCAATGAGCGCAGTTGTTCAAACGTATCTTCCGGGAAATTACGGTGCAGATGCCCTTGTCGATATACTTTTTGGCGATGTTAACCCTTCCGGAAAACTACCCTACACTTACCCCAGCTACCCCAATTCAACGGTGGTGTACTACCATAAACCCGCTGAGGAGCAAAAATCGACACCCGGAGCCTACACCTATGAATCGGACTTTAACCCCCAGTACCCATTCGGCTTTGGTTTGAGCTATACCGTATTCGATTATAGCAACTTAGTTGTAGATAAACCCGAGATCGGGCT
The DNA here is from genome assembly GCA_050180015.1 of Bacteroidales bacterium. Classification (GTDB taxonomy): domain Bacteria; phylum Bacteroidota; class Bacteroidia; order Bacteroidales; family Tenuifilaceae; genus JBFXEO01. Next base: position 37,956 of record JBFXEO010000002.1, read on the forward strand.
AAACGATTCGTTGAGGGTATCGGTCGATATTCTTAACACAGGGAAGTATGCCGGTAAGGAGGTCGTCCAGCTATACACATCCGACCTGGTGGCATCCATAACTCCCGATGTTAAAAGACTCCGAAAATTTGTGAAGGTAGAGTTAACACCGGGAGAATTCAGAACAGTCAGCTTTACACTTAAACCAAGCGATGTGGCATTTGTTGATCAGAGTAACAAATGTACCATTGAACCCGGTGATTATACTATTGCGATAGAGAACCTAAACGTGAAATTTTCAATTACAAAGTAATGTTATCAACCCTTAAATCTAAAACTATGAAGTATTTCTTAAAGGCATTTAAGAAAAGTAAACGTATGGCTTTGCTAGGCTTGCTATACATGCTTTGGCTTCCTGCAATGGCGCAAACCGTACCGGTTACCGGAAAGGTAACAGATATGGCGGGCAACCCTTTATCTGGGGTGAATGTTATTGTAAAGGGAACAACAACGGGTACTATTACCGATGCAAATGGTGCGTATAGCCTCCAGGTACCTGCCGACGCTACGCTGCAATTCACCTTTATTGGCATGAAGGGAAAGGATGAAGCGCTTAACGGACGATTGACAGCTGATGTTGTTTTGGAGGAGGAAAGTACCGATATTTCCGAGGTGGTTGTAATTGGTTACGGAACTAGCCGGAAAAAGGACATAACAACTGCCGTTTCGGTTGTGTCCACCAGTGATTTCGATCAACGGCCTGTTACCAACGTTGCACAGGCAATTCAGGGTAAAGCATCCGGGGTTCAGGTAGTTCTTCCCTCGGGTAAACCCGGTGGCGATGCCTTTATCCGGGTGAGGGGCTCCACTTCCGTACTGGCAAGTAACGAGCCTTTATACGTAATTGACGGTGTTCCTACTACAAGTATGCAAACCGTAAACCCACAGGATATTGAGTCCATTCAAGTGTTGAAAGATGCTTCGTCGGCGGCAATATACGGTGCCCGGGCGGCAAATGGTGTTGTAATTATCACAACAAAACGGGCAAAAACCGGACAAACATCAGTATCATTCAACAGCTACATGGGCTTTTCGCAGCTGGCCAATAAAATAGATGCGCTAAATACAGAGCAGTATCGCGATTTGATGGACGAGATAAAGGGCGTTGGCACTGTCCCGGAAACGGAGACAAACTATACAGACTGGATAGATGAAACTTTTAACACTGGACATATTCAAAACTACCAGCTCTCGGTTTCGAATGGCACCGAGAAAACGCAGTATTTTTTCTCTACTGGCTATTCAGACGAAAAGGGCATTGTAAAGCCTGCGGAGAATAAGAAATACTCCTTTAGAACAAATATTAATACTGAACTTTATAAATGGTTGAAAGTAGGAACAAGTATCAGCTTTATTCAGAATAAGTATAACGATGTAAGCGATAATGCCAACTCCGGTCGTGCTGGCACTATTTTAAGTGCAATAAACACCCCTCCGTTCCTGCATATTTGGGATCCCGACAACCCCACCCAGTACCAGGTAAACCCGTATCAAAATTCATGGGAGAATCCATTGGCATACGCTTCCCGAAGCAATAAATCTAAGACAAACAGAATTTTGGCCAATGTAAATACTGAAATAACCTTTGTGAAAGACCTAAAGTTGAAATCTAACTTTGGGATTGATGGATACCAGTATCAGCGCGATCTTTACATTGATCCCATTAAAACTGTTTATGGACGAACCGAGAATGGCATTGGGGAGGCAGATAAGTCGAACTCGCTGGTATGGCTAATTGAGAATGTGCTGTCCTACGACAAGTCCTTTGGAAACCATAACTTTTCTGTTTTAGCCGGGCAATCGGCACAGGCCTCCCGCTGGGACCAGTCCTATATTTCGGCAAAGGATTATCCAAGTAATACTGCCGTGAGAACAATCAATGCGGCCAACCAAATTACCTATGCAGGCTCTTCCGCTTCGGAATGGTCCATTGCTTCATTTTTTGGACGTCTGGCATATAACTATAAAAGCAAGTATTTGCTGACTGCCAATTTCAGGTACGATGGCTCGTCGAAGTTGGCCAGCGGAAACCAGTGGGACTTTTTCCCCTCCGTTTCGGCCGCGTGGCGGTTATCGTCAGAACCATTTTTGGAGAATGTTTCTTTCATCAACGATTTAAAAATTCGTGGAGGTTGGGGTCGAAATGGTAACCAGGAGGGTATTGGCGATTATGCATGGCAAGCTTTATATGACTTTTCCCGTAGAACGGCCACAGATCCTCTCTCCGGACCTGCCATTTACCAGTCAACCATAGAAAATTCATCGCTGGAGTGGGAGGTAACAGATCAAACGGATGTTGGTTTTGACCTGACGGTTTTAGATTCACACCTAAGCCTGGTAGGTGATTTGTACTGGAAGAAAACAAAGGGGCTACTTGTAAATGTTCCGCTGCCATCGGGCGTGGCACCTGTTGATTTCATTACCCGGAATGATGGTAAGATGAAAAACTGGGGTGCGGAACTCTCCCTGGAGGCAAAGGATAATAGGCATGGGCTGAAATGGAGTACAATTGTTACCTGGTCTTTTAACCGGAATGAGATTACCGACCTGGAGCTTTCCCAAATTTACAACTATGCCCAGCTGGAAAGTAACAATGAGTACGTTGTACGGATGAGCCCGGGTCACTCCTTGGGGGCTTTCTACGGATATGTCGCAAAAGGTGTTGACCCGGAAACCGGAAATATGATTTATGTTGATAGAAACAATAATGGCACTATTGATCCCGATGACCGTACATTTATCGGCAATGCTGAGCCTGATTTTATATACAGCTTAAATCAAACATTCAGCTATAGGGGATTTGGCCTTACCATATTTTTCCAGGGTTCACAGGGCAACGATATATTCAACGCATCCCGGATAGATACTGAAGGTATGTTTGATGTAAAGAACCAAACAACGGACGTTTTAAGGAGGTGGGAACGGCCCGGACAGGTTACCGACATTCCCCGTGCTGTAAGCGATGGAAGTACATACAATGTGCATAACTCAACACGTTTTGTTGAGGATGGATCGTACCTGAGGTTAAAATCATTAACCTTATCCTACACATTACCGGCCAAATGGACGGGGAAGGCTAACATTAAAAATTTTACGCTATACGCTACAGCCACCAACCTATTTACCATTACAGGCTACGATGGATTTGACCCGGAAGTAAATTATGGCGGAAACAATAGTGTAATACAGGGTGTTGACTATGGAACCTACCCACAGTCGAGATCGTACATATTCGGATTATCATTAGACTTTTAATATTTGAAATTATGAAAATAAAAAATCCATATATATTGGTAAGCGTTGCACTGTTGGCCATGTTGGCTTTATCGTGTGAAGACTTTTTGGATAAGGAACCCGTTTCGAATTATTCCAGTGAAACGCTTGGAGTTGACAACGATAACGATACGGTAAAATATACAACTGCCGAGCAGGCCGAGGCATTGCTGGCAACATGCTATGCCAATTTTACCGGCGAACTTTTCCAGCTCGATTACTACGTTAATGGTGATATGCAGTCTGATGATGCCTATGCTGGCGCTAGCGGAACGGAATTTTCCCAGTTCGATAACTATAGCATCGATGCAACAAATAAGAATGTTGGACGCGACTGGAAATACCTGTACAACATGGTTTCTGATTGTAACACCGTAATCGTTTACGTTCCTAAAATTACTGATGTTGCATTAACCGATACCCGTAAAAAGGAAATTGTTGCAGAAGCTTCATTCATGAGAGCATGGGCCTACTTCGACCTTGTTCGTCTTTGGGGCGATGTTCCCTTGGTGCTTGATGTTGTTACAGCCATAAATGCGGAGAATATAGAGGAGGTTTACCCCCTGCTTTACCCAGACCGTGAGACCAAGGAAAATGTTTACGATCAGATCATCTTAGATTTGAATACGGCGCTGGAAGGCGTTCGAACAACAGCACCCAATAAGGGCTACGTTACCAAGGGTGCTGTGAATGCACTTTTGGCAAGGGTTTACGCCACAAGGGAGCCTAAAGATTACGCCAAGGTAATACAATACTGCGATGCAGTTATTACCGGTGGTTACAGCTTGGTTAGCGACTACGATTACCTATGGGATTATCAGCACGAAAATTGCAGCGAGTCAATTTTTGAGGTGCAGTACGATGGTAACTGGGATACCGGAACGGGAAACTGGGCAGTAAGCATGTTTATTGGCACTGGTTGGAAAAAATTCAACACACCGTCTAACGATTTGGTTTCCGCTTTTGATGCCGAGGGCGATGTTATTCGTAAGAATTCATCCGTTAAATTTGAGGATGTTACCGGAAGTTGGACAGATAGTAACTGGCCCACAACAGCATACCCCTTTGCGTACAAAATCAGGGACGAAGCCAGCGCTTCAAATATTATCCTTCTCCGGTTGGCCGACTTTATCCTGCTTAAAGCGGAGGCGATGAATGAATTGGGACAAGCGGGTTCCGAAGTTTTGGTAAACCAAATCCGCAGTAGGGTTAATTTACCTGCAGTTGCTGCTACAACCCAGGATAAAATGAGGTTAATAATTGAAAAGGAGCGTCGGTTGGAGTTGGCTTTTGAGGGAATCCGCTGGTTCGATCTGATACGTACTGGTCGCGCTATTGAAGTTATGGAGAATGTTCGGGGCGGAAGTGGGCAGTTGCTTTATGCTGGTAAATTGCAGGATTACAAACTTCTCTGGCCTATACCCCAGGAGCAGAGAGATTTGAATAGTAAGTTGACCCAAAACCCCGGCTACTAAAATTAAAAATTAATTTACCATGAAAATATTGAAATATATAGGTATTACAGGCTTGGCCGTTGCACTACTTACGGCCTGCGATGATGATGACTCCAAAAGAATGTCGGTGCCTGTAATGAGCAATGTGACAGTAACGCCTCAAAGCGGTTTGACCTATGGCGACTCCATTTCAGTTACCGCTTCGGTTGCCGATGAAATAACCCCTTTATCCACGCTGGAAGTTCAGGTTATTGTTGCCGATGTTGAGGTTTACAGGCAATCAATCCGTACCAAGGGCAATGCCTCCGATACTCTCACCAAGTTTAAACTTCCTTTTGCCGCCAATGCAGAGAATAATGGTGAGGTAACCATCAAGTTGGAATCAATCAATGTTGATGGATATTCTGTTTCGCAGACCGAAACATTACATGCGGCAAGGCCTGCCTTGGGGGAAACGTTATATGTTATTACTGAAAATGATACTATTGCCCTGGAGCAAGATGCCAGTAATGAGAATTTATACTTGAGTACAGAAGGATCGTATCCCAACGAGATTGTTGGTAAAATTGCAACAAGCGAGGATTTGGCTACCGCGGACTGGGTATGGGTATCGTCGTTAGAAAAAAAGATTGTTGTTGGGTCAGAGGATGGAACCGATATTACCCTGAGCGATCCATCGTTTGATGTAAAGCAAATATCGTTCAACGCCATGACGTTTGAGCTGGAGTTTATCGGTACAATTCTTCCCAATGTAAAATTCAACTCAACAATGCTTTTAATTGCCGATGATGGCCGTTTCCACGGCGAGGTTGAATTTACCAAGGGTGAAACAGTTACCGTTGAAGGAATAGCCAGTATAGCATCAGCGTATAATCCTGATTTCTTCGATTACGAGGATGGCGTATTAACCTTCAAGGCGCCCAGCGGCAAATATCAGGTTGTTTACTGGGGCGGAACAGTAAACTATATGTGGTTGAGAAAGGATGGTGCTGTGTATCCTGAAGCACTTTGGCTTACTGGGCATGGAATAGGGTTGCCCACCTTTATTAACGATGTAACCAATATTTATTGGGCTTGGGACGACTGGAGTTCTACATCTCGCCAGAATTATATTTATTGCCCTCAAATTGGAGAAGGAAAATATCAGGCTACCATGTACGTAATGAATACTGCCGGTGACTCATGGTGGTTGCAGTGCGAGTTTAAGCTATTCAGGGATAAGAGTTGGGATCACGGATTTTCTTCTGAAGAGTGGGGTTACATTTCCAGTAACTTTAAATCAAGTTCTAGCGGTAACTTTGTTTATACCGATGACTTAACTGAGGGATTATACCGCGTTACCATCGATATGAATGGCGGGGAAGGTGACTACTTTTTAATTGCACAAAAAATACGGTAGTGCATCTGTTGTTAGAGTTTAGGTTTGAATAGGTTTAGGTTGGTGTTACCTGCCAGGGTTCAATTACCCTGGCAGGTTTAACTGCTTTATTTAAATGCTGCTTTATGAAAAAAGTATGGTTTTACTTGTTGGCATTCAGTTTTCTCGGTTTCCTGATGGCTGGGTGCAGCAAAGATTCTGACAATGAACCATCGAACGAGGATACGGTTACTACTGGCGACGTAAAAGTGTGGGTAACAACCTGTAATCGGCTGTACCTATTTGAAAGACAGTCCACCTCCTTTACTGATGAGGTTGCTCCGTTTACCATCCGCCTCGATACTCTTACCCGGTATCAGGCCATTGAGGGCTTTGGTGCAGCGCTAACGGGTTCATCGGCTTACCTGTTGAAACAGATGGACGCAGCCTCCCGGGGTAAATTACTGACAGAGCTATTCGATCCGAAAAATGGAATAGGATTGAGCTATCTAAGAATTACCCTGGGCTCTTCGGATTTCTCGCTTGGCTTTTACACCTACTGCGATGATCCTGACATCGAGTCGTTTGCTATTCCTCCTATTGATCAGCGCGATCTTATTCCAACGCTCAGGGAAATCTTGGCCATAAACCCCGGCATTAAAATTATGGCTACACCGTGGACTCCTCCTATTTGGATGAAAACTTCTGCCGCTTGGCGAGGGGGAAGTTTGCTTACCGAGTTTTACGATGAGTACGCGGAGTATTTCGTGAAATATATACAGGCAATGGCCACTGAGGGTATTCCTATAGACGCTCTTAGCGTTCAAAACGAACCCATGTGGGAGTACGGAACCCCCGGAATGAAAATGACCTGGGAGGAACAGCTCAACTTTATCAAGAATAACCTGGGGCCATTATTTGCCTCACATGGCATAAAAACCAAAATACTGATATGGGATCATAACTGGGATATGCCCGAGTATCCTATAAATATTCTAAACGATCAGGATGCGTACCGGTATATCGCGGGTTCTGCATTTCATGGGTACGACGGCGAGTACTCCTCTATGCTTACGGTACACAATCAGTTCCCCGACAAAGGGCTTTATTTTACAGAAATATCCGGCGGTGGCTGGGCAGCTGATTTTTCCGAGAATTTGATTTGGACAGTTAACAATGTATTTATGGGGACTTTGTCGTGCTACTCCAAGAATGTTTTACTCTGGAACTTGGTGCTAACCGACACCTGGGGACCGTATAACGATGGAGGTTGTTCAAATTGCCGGGGCGTGATTACCGTGAATTCCGATGGAAGCCTCTCCCGGTTCTATGAGTATTACTCCCTGGCCCATTTCTCAAAGGTGATTTTACCCAATGCCGTATTGGTAGGAAGTTCTGTATTGGGCGATAATACCCAACTTTCCGATTTTAGGTATATTGCTGCGCAAAATCCGGATGGGTCTAAAGCGTTGGTTGCCATGAATAGCTCTGGGGCAAGTAAAAATTTTGCGGTAAGATGCGGCGATAGAAAGTTTATCTTCACTGCTCAGGCCAAATCTATTGCTTCATTTACCTGGAAATAGGATGCAACAGTAAGCAGCAAAGGATATTTCGTAACTTTGAGATTAATTAAAATATATTGTTATGCAAGCCAGAAGAATTCTGTTCGTACTGTTGCTGGTTTCGGCAGCCACAGTTTCGTGTAAAAAAAATACTGATTCTGTAGCAGTATTGGTATCCAAGGCAGATTCAACGGTCTTACTTCAATTACAGGACAACGTACCTTTTTCGAATACTGTAAAGGGTGAGATTATTAGCGTTGATATGAACGATAAACGTCAGCAGATGGAAGGTGTTGGGGCCGCCTTAACGTGGTCATCGGCTTATGTTTTGAAGAATAACCTTAATTCTGCCGACCGCCAGAAACTTTTCACTGAACTTTTTACCCCCGAAGGAATTGGAATCAGTTACATCCGCCTTATCATTGGATCGTCCGATTTCTCCCCGGGAAATCACAGCTACAGTGAATCTCCCGATACATCGTTGCAAAACTTTAGTATTGATATGGATTTAAACGAGGTGGTGCCAATCCTAAAGGAAATACTGGCTGTAAATCCTACAATTAAAATTATGGCTTCGCCATGGAGCCCGCCGGCCTGGATGAAAACCACTAAGAGTATGGTTGGCGGTAGTTTGCTACCGGAGTATTACGGTGTTTATGCAAATTACCTGATACGATATATTAAGGCCATGCAGGGGTTGGGTATTACCATTGATGCCATTACAGTACAAAACGAACCTGAATACGGAGAGGCCACCTATCCGTGTATGCTTATGAGGGCCGAGGAGCAGAAAGTTTTTATTCGCGATTACCTGGGCCCTCGAATGACGCAGGATGGCATATCCACTAAAATTATTCTTTTCGATCATAATTGTGATTCTCCCCAGTATCCAATTAGCATAATGAACGATTCTATTGCCAAAGGCTATGTGGCGGGTGCCGGGTTCCATTTATACAAGGGAGATATAGGGGCATTGTGTCAGGTTCACGAGGCGCATCCCGATAAAGATTTATACTTCACGGAACAATCGGGCGGGGGATGGGCCCCCAAATTCAACGATAATATTCTTTGGTACACGGGAACCCTTATTGTGGGGGCAACCCGTTGCTGGAGTCGCAATGTGCTTCTTTGGAACCTCGCCCTCGACGAGAACGATGGGCCCAAAAACAACGGCTGCTCCAACTGCTGGGGTGTTGTTCAGGTTTCGTCAAAAGGCGATGTCCGACGAAATGCTGAGTACTATGCGCTGGGGCACTACGGTAAATTTGTACAGGATGGGGCAATCCGGTTGGGTTCAACTCAACAGCCTGTTCAAAACGTGGCATTCCTTAATCCCGATGGTACAAAGGTTTTACTTGCCGTTAATCCCTCTAATGCCGATAAGGACGTTACTGTTGACTGCGATGGTAGAATGTTTTCCTTTTCGTTGGCAGGTAGGTCAGCTGCCACCTTTTACTGGAAGTAGATGATAAATGTTTGCTTTTTGCGTAAAAATCGT
>JBFXEO010000003.1:0-37079 GCA_050180015.1 Bacteroidales bacterium
TTCGCGCTATCTTTCCTGAAAAAATATACCCCAAGACTCCCGTCTCGTTGCACGCCCGCTTTCCTGTCCTGTCTGTTTCTCGGTACCATCGCGTCAAAGAACCCGCGGGGCGAACCCCGCCGTACGCCCCCCCCCGGCCTCCGCCGGGACCCCCCGTAATCCTCTCCTCCCCCAAAGCGGCTGCAAAGATAAAACGACTTTCCTTACCAAACAAACTAAAAATGACAAAAAAAGTGTTAAAATTTATCATACTCTACATACCTACTTGATATACAAAAATTTATAATCAAAATAAAATTTGAAATATATTTAAAAAATGCTATTTCTTAGAAAATATGTATAAATACCCTATATTCGCATACTATAGTGTTGTATATCCATTAAATCATTAAAAGATTGAAAAATTACCCAACATGGCTAACAAGGAGAAGCTAGCAATTATACCTACATACAATGAAAGTGAGAATATTGAAAGAATGATCAATAAGGTTATGTCGCTTACCGGGGATTTTAACTTACTAATTGTTGATGATGGTTCTCCTGATGGTACTGCTCAAATTGTAAAAAAACTTCAACAAAACTTTCCTGAAAGGATATACATACTGGAAAGATCGGGTAAGCAAGGACTTGGGACTGCATACATTGCTGGTTTCAAATGGGCTTTGGAGCATGAGTTTGAGTACGTTTTTGAAATGGATGCCGACTTTTCCCATAACCCGGAAGATTTAATACATCTGTATAATGCGTGTAAAAATGGTGCCGATCTTGCAATTGGGTCAAGATATATAAAAGGTGTAAACGTGGTGAATTGGCCTATAGGACGTGTACTGATGTCGTATTTTGCATCGAAATATGTACGGCTAATAACCGGAATGAGAATAATGGATACCACTGCGGGATTCAAATGCTACAAATCAAGCGTTCTGAAGGCCATCAATTTTGACAGGATAAACCTCGTTGGCTATGGTTTCCAGATTGAAATGAAATTTACAGTATGGAAACTTGGCTTTACAATAAAGGAGGTTCCCATTGTTTTTACTGATCGGAAATTGGGCTCATCAAAAATGAGCGGAGGAATATTTAACGAGGCCCTCTGGGGTGTTGCACAAATGAAGTTTAAAAGTTTGTTTACTCCGATTAAAAAACTTCATGAGAAGAATTAAACGTTAGAATATAGATGTCAGACATCCGGCATTAGGTAAAAAACGAGAAAGTATGGGAAGGATCGGAATAACCAACGCCTTAATAATCAATGAAGGTATCCAGCAAAAAGGCAGTATTATTATAAAGGATGGTATTATTGAGCAGATTATTGCAGGAGAATCCCAGAAAGTCTCAAAATTTAATCCTGAAAAAACAATTAATGCGGAGGGATTACTCCTACTTCCCGGTGTTATTGATGATCAGGTTCATTTCCGTGAACCCGGACTGGTACATAAAGGGGATATATACTCAGAATCAAAAGCCGGAGTTGCAGGAGGCGTAACGGCGTTCATGGAAATGCCCAACACTAATCCGCAAACCACAACCATTGAACTACTCAGCAATAAATTTAAAATAGCATCGGAAACATCGCTGGCAAACTACTCATTTTATTTGGGTGCGACTAACGACAACATTGATCAAATAGTAAAAATTGATCCGCAGCAGGTTTGCGGAGTGAAAGTTTTTATGGGATCGTCAACCGGAGACATGCTGGTTGATAGCAGGGAATCGTTGGATAAAATTTTCAAATATTCGCCCACCTTAATAGCCACTCACTGTGAGGATGAAACAACTATTCGTTCAAACACGGAGAAATTCCGGGAACAATTTGGAGAAAATATCAACTTTAAATACCATGCCAATATTAGAAGCGAAGAGGCATGCTACCTATCATCGAGTCTGGCTGTTGAGCTGGCAAAAGAACATGGTTCCAGGCTGCATATCCTACATCTATCTACGGCAAAAGAACTCCGGTTGCTGGAAAGCAACAAACCGTTGGCCAATAAAAAAATTACCGGCGAAGTCTGCATTCATCACCTTTGGTTTAGCAACCGTGACTATGAAAAATTGGGCTGGCGAATTAAATGGAATCCCAGCATAAAAAATGAGAACGACAGGTTGGCCTTAATTGATGGTTTGAAACACAATTTAATAGATGTTGTTGCCACTGACCATGCCCCACATTTGGTATCAGAAAAGGATAACAGCTACTTTAAATCTGCATCTGGTGGGCCAATGGTTCAGCATTCGTTAATCGCAATGCTGGAACTTTCAAAAAAAGGGTATTTTGCTCCCGAGCTGGTGGTAGAAAAGATGTGTCATGCTCCGGCAATCCTTTACAAAATAAGGGAAAGAGGTTTTATAAGAGAGGGCTACCATGCCGATATTGTTCTTGTAAACCCGAATAAACCCACGCATATAACAAGAGAATCGTTGCTGTACAGGTGTGGCTGGTCGCCATTGGAAGGAGAAACGCTCAAGGCCAAGATTGTGCTCACCATGGTAAATGGCCGTATTGTTTACGAGAATGGGGTATTTGACGAATCGGTAAAAGGGAACGCACTATGTTTCGCACCATATCAGTAAACCCAAAAAAGTTTACACTCTTAAAATATGCTGTCGGGTTTGGAGTGCTGCTATTCGCGTATATTCTAATATCTTGCAAGGACTCCAGCAAAAGTGTGATCCCAAAGGAAAAACTGGAACCATCGGCTGAGCTAAAAACCATTGCCGATACCATTACTTACGAAGTTATGCTCAGGGCCATTGACACATCGGATACATGGGCTGCAGAATGCCTGCAGTACCTCAATCAAAAAGATTTTATCAATTACCTGTTCGATGGTATTTACTCAAAGCAATTCACCGCCTACGATTTCTTCACCGGGGAACCGCTATCGCCAAACGATGTTCGGAAAATTGAGCACGAGGACGACTTTTCCAGAGAACTAGTTTCCAAGGTGCAGTTTAAGGAGCATTGGTACATTGACTCTACGGGAAATTTCCATAAGGATGTGCTACGCTACACGCTCGGAATAGAAGCGTACAGCAAACAAAAATCGTTCTTGGGGCATAGGGCGCTTTTTGTCGTCAAGCCCAACTTCTAGCATCCATTACAAAACGTGCAGTACTTCGGGTTCGCTGCTGGAGGTAAACAACCCTATCACCTACTTGCTCAGTTATTGCCTGCTGTGTATAATGGCGTATTGTTAGCAGCTCTAGGTTGCTGTTATAACGAACGGTAAAGTCAACCTGTAAATCCTCTATGGCCTTTGGCAACCGGTATTTCTCCCCATCAACACAAATTGAAAAGCTGATAGCTGAATTCTGAACCAGGTTAACCTTAACCCTGTGCTTGTAAAGAATTGCGAATATCTTACTTAAACTATCCTCAATAACAAACGAAAAATCGTACGGAGTGAGCGAAATAAGTACCTGGTTCTGTTTGAGAACGAACACCGGCGGTAATCCCATTTGCCTATCGGAATGGGCAATTTGAGTTCCCTCCGCATCGGGATTCAGGAATGATTTTACCAAGAGGGGAATCTTTTTATTTTGGACAGGTTTAATTGTTTTTGGGTGAATTATCTGCGCTCCGCAGTACGCCAGCTCAATCGCCTCCTGATACGACACAAAATCGAGTTTACAGGTATTCTTGAATAACTTTGGATCGGCATTCCGCACGCCGTCAACATCCTTCCATATAGTAAGGCTCTCGGCATCAAGTAAATTTGCCAGAATCGCCGCGGTATAGTCTGACCCCTCGCGTCCTAGCGTTGTGGTTGTTCCTGCCGGGGTTCCAGCAATAAATCCCTGCGTAACGTAAAGCTGCTCCCCCGCAAAGCCGAATTCCTCCTGACAATGGGATTCCGACGTTATAAAATCGATTATACCCTCCCGGTACGAAGTATCGGACTTTAGGCATGTGCGAATGTCCACCCAACGATTAGCCACGTCTGATTGATTAAGGTAAATGCTCACTATTGTGGTGGCAAACAACTCTCCGTACGAAACAATCTGATCGTAATTGTAATCATAATTCTCTGCGGGTTTGGCGGTCAACCTTGTATTCAACTCTCCAAAAAGTTGCTCCAGCTCAACGAACATCAAGCTGCTGTTACTGTCGCCAGCCAAATTATGGGCAACATCAAAGTGGTATGATTTAAGTGCATCAAACTCCGATTTTAGCGTTTCTGCATTACTCCCCAGGTATGCCGCCAAAATTCGTTCAAGCGCATTGGTTGTTTTTCCCATCGCCGATACCACCACAACAACACGCGCCGACGAATATCTTTGAACTATTTTAGCCAAATTCCTAATACCATCGGCCGATTTAACCGATGCCCCGCCAAATTTGAACACTTTAATTCCCGATGTTGCCATTTTCAGTAAATTTTAGCTCAAACTTAAATGATTGTTTCGTGAAGAGCAAGCTAATTAGGGATATTATTAGTAAAGGTTCCCGGGTTAAAATGCCACGGAGAATTTGATCCAAGTAAGACGATGCCTCAGCCTTGTACTATACTACCAAACAGTAAAATTCTAAATCACAAGCGCAAACGTTTTAAGCTTAGAATTTTTATCGTTTTTTATTTTTGATATTGGACAAATTATATACCTTTAACAGCTGAACCGAGCCAGAAATTTAATTTGGTTTATGCAGGCATACCACATAAAAACACTCACACAATTCATAATTGAACAGCAGGCCGACATTCCATACGCAACGGGTGAGTTTACCCGGCTGCTATACCACGTAGGAGTTGCCTCAAAACTGGTAAATAAAAAGATTAATAAAGCCGGATTAGTTGATATACTCGGGGAGGCAGGCAATGTAAATATTCAGGGCGAAGACCAAAAAAAACTCGATTTACTGGCCAACTGGCAATTTACCCAGGCACTAAAAAATAGCCGCGAATGCTGCGGTATTGCATCGGAGGAAGATCAGGAGATAATTACCTGGGACGATGAACTTACACGCGATGGGAACTACATTTTTTGCATGGATCCGCTCGATGGTTCATCCAACATCGATGTGAATGTTTCCGTTGGCACAGTTTTCAGCATCTACAAACGCATAAGTCCGCGTGGCGAAAAGGCCACCATGGAAGACTTTTTACAACCCGGGAACAGGCAAGTTGCCGCTGGTTACGTGATTTACGGTTCTTCAACCATGCTGGTTTACACCACAGGAAGAGGCGTTTTCGGTTTCACCCTCGATCCGTCGATCGGCGAATTCTGCCTTTCGCACTACAGCATAAAAACACCCGTTGATGGCACCATATACTCCGTAAACGAGGGCAACTACAGCCATTTCCCGCCTGGCGTAAAGGATTATGTCGATTTTTGTAAGCAGGACGACAAGGCAACCAGCAGGCCCTACTCAGCCAGATACATTGGCTCTCTGGTGTCCGATTTCCACCGGAACTTACTGAAAGGGGGCATCTTTATGTATCCGCCAACAGCGGCGGCTCCAAAAGGTAAGTTAAGGCTGATATACGAGAGTAACCCCATTGCCTTTCTTGCCGAACAGGCAGGAGGCAAAGCCACCGATGGATTCAGGCGTATCCTCAACATCAAACCCGAATCAATCCACCAGAGGGTTCCGCTTTACGTTGGCTCCACCAACATGGTTAACATGCTGGAAAAACATTTAAAAAGTTACAGCGAATAAAAATTTATCCCCCAAAATAACCTAAACTAAAACCTAACCCCGAAAACCGCCCCGGCAATTAATTGCCGGGGCATTTTATGTTAAACCCATATTCATTACTTTTGCAAATCATTTAAGAAGGTTACAATTGCAAAATCTTTCGGAATTACAGGCAAGCATTACAAAAAATCCCTGCATTGAGGATTTAATCAACGCAATAGGAGCCAACCCATCAAACCTTTACCTAAAAGGATTGACGGGTTCAGCTGTTTCATTTGTACTATCAGATTTGGCGGGGATAACCAGACCTATCCTTGCCGTGGTAAACGACAAGGAGGAGGCAGCTTACCTTTACGGCGATTTAACTGGCCTATTGCCCAACGGGTTAATATATTTTTTCCCATCCTCGTTCAAACGATCGGTACAGTACGGACAAACGCTACCGGAGGCAATAATTCAACGCACCGATGTGCTTAACTTACTCCCATCGTTAGAATTAAACAGCGCACAACCGGCCATAATTGTAACGTATCCCGATGCGCTATTCGAAAAGGTAGTTTCCGTTGATCTCTTAAAACGACATAGTTTACCGGTAAAAAAAGGCGAAAAAATTTCTCCCGATTTTATTAACGATGTGCTGGTTGAATACGGATTTGAACGGGTCGATTTTGTTTACGAACCCGGACAATTCTCCATTAGGGGCAGCATTGTCGATGTATTTTCATTCGCCTCAGCAAATCCATACCGGCTAGATTTTTTTGGCGATGAAGTAGAAACCATCAGAACTTTTGATGTTGAGGATCAACTTTCCAAAGATTTACTCGAAACCATTATAGTTGTTCCGAACCTACAGCAAACAACAGGAAGTAACGGGAACAAATTCTTACTAACCGAAATTTTACCGGAAAACACCCTTGTACTACTCAAAAATCCTGAAATTACAGCGGGTAAACTGAATGAGCTATTTTCTATAGTAACTCAAATTTCAGAGGAAAACTCACAGTACGCCTCGGGAAAATATTTTTTCGACAGCCTAAAAGGGAAGCAAATAGTTGAGTTTGGGGTTAAGGCCATGCCCCGCACAAGCCAAAGCGTGGAGTTTAACACCTCGCCGCAACCCGTATTTAATAAAAATTTTGAGTTGCTGGCCGAAAATATCAACGAAAACACCCTGAAAGGTTATACAACCTACATTTTAGCAGACAATCCAACTCAGCTGGAAAGGCTCGAAAGTATCCTTCATACAATAAACAGCGAGTTACTTTACACCTCTATTATCGGAACCATACACGAGGGGTTTGTTGACCACAATCTGAGAATTTGTTTCTACACCGATCATCAAATCTTTGATAGGTACCATAAGTATAAACTTAAGCATGAGTTTAGCCGGCGCGATGCCATAACCATGCAGGAGCTCGTAAACCTACAACCGGGAGATTATGTGGTTCATATCGATCATGGCATTGGGGTTTTTGGCGGCCTTGTCTCAACCGAAGTTAACGGTAAAAAGCAGGAATCTGTCCGGCTGGTTTATCAAGATAACGATACACTTCTGGTAAACATTCATAACCTTCATAAAATATCGAAATACAGGGGTAAAGACGCCGAAACACCGAAAATTTATAAGCTTGGCTCTGGGGCCTGGCAACGGCTAAAGCAAAACACCAAGCGAAAAATTAAGGATATTGCCAAGGACCTGATTGCCCTTTACGCTAAACGAAAAAATCAGGCTGGATTTGCCTTTTCGCCCGATAGCTACCTACAGCAAGAATTGGAGGCATCATTTATTTACGAAGATACGCCCGATCAAGTAAAAGCAACCGTTGCCGTTAAGGAGGACATGGAGCAGGACAAGCCCATGGATAGGCTGGTATGCGGCGACGTTGGCTTTGGGAAAACCGAAGTGGCCATACGGGCTGCATTTAAAGCAGTGGCCGATAGTAAACAGGTGGCCATACTGGTGCCCACTACAATTCTGGCACTACAGCACCACAGGACATTCGGTAACCGGTTAAAAGCATTTCCCTGTAGCATTGAGTTCATCAGCAGAATGAAAACTGCCGCGCAGCAGCGCGAAATTCTTAAAAGAGTTTCAGAAGGGAAGGTCGATATTCTTATTGGGACACACTCCCTGCTAAAGGATTCCCTAAAATTTAAAGATTTGGGGCTTCTGGTGGTTGACGAAGAGCAAAAATTTGGAGTTGCCGCCAAGGAGAAGTTAAAGCAGCTGAAACTCAACGTTGATACGCTAACCCTCACCGCCACGCCAATTCCCCGAACGCTTCAGTTCTCGCTAATGGGGGCGCGCGATCTTTCAATTATCAATACTCCACCGCCTAACCGCCATCCAATACTAACAGAACTTCATACTTTCAACACCGAAATTATTAAAGAGGCCGTTGAATACGAAGTTTCAAGAGGTGGACAGGTTTTTTTTGTTCACAACCGGGTACAAAATATTGCAGAGGTTCAGGTTATGATCCATAAAATAAGCCCAAAGGTAAAAACGGCAATTGCCCACGGACAAATGGAGCCTGCCATGCTGGAAAAGATAATGCTTGATTTTATCAATGGCGATTACGACGTACTGATTTCAACCGCAATAATTGAGTCGGGACTGGACATTTCAAATGCCAATACCATTATTATAAATAATGCCCAAATGTTTGGGCTGAGTGATTTACACCAGCTACGGGGGCGTGTTGGCCGATCGAACAAAAAGGCATTCTGCTACCTGCTGGCACCGCCGCTTGATACTTTAACCAATGATGCCCGCCGAAGGTTAAAGGCAATAGAAGAATTTTCTGAGTTGGGCAGCGGCTTCAGCATTGCAATGCAGGACTTAGATATCCGGGGAGCCGGCAACTTGCTTGGAGGAGAGCAAAGCGGGTTTATCGCCGACATCGGCTTTGAGGCCTACCACCAAATACTGGACGAAGCCATTGAAGAGCTACGCGAAAATGAATTCAAAGACCTATCCCCCGCGCGTACAAATCAGGAACATCCCAGGGAATGGCAACCAAAAACATTGGAATGCCATGTCGAAACAGACATGGAAATTTTACTGCCAGACTCATACGTTTCCAGCACCGCCGAAAGAATTAAACTGTACCGCGAACTCGATAGTATAAACAAGCAGGAAGACCTTGAAAGATTCCAGTCGGAATTACGTGACAGGTTCGGGTCGCTGCCCGCTCAGGTAAAAGACTTACTAAACATTGTACAGCTACGCTGGATTGCGGTATCGATTGGTTTCGAAAGGATTATACTTAAAAACAACATGCTTCTGGGGTATTTTATCACCAACCAGCTATCGCCATTCTACCGATCCGATACATTCTTACAGGTTATTCAGTATATCCAGCATACCCCCAGCCGTTTCAAAATTAAGGAAAGTAAAGAAAAACTGTCATTAACGGTAAACAACATAGGCAATATTGACGAAGCCATCTCCCTGTTGCAACAAATCAACAATGCTGTTCGTTTAAAAATGAATTAATACCTTTGTTTCAATCACAATACTGAATTTAAGCAGAATAACCCGTGAATTTAATACTCGACATTGGCAATACCCTTGCAAAAGTTGCTGCTGTTAAAGATGATGAAACTGTTTTCTCACAAAGCTACGAGGATTTTTCGTTAACCGCGTTGAACGAGTTAATAGCAGAATATTCCCCCGACAAGTCAATCATATCGTGCGTTGGAAGGCTCAACCCGAAAATATTGGACTCCCTACAGCAACAGACTAAAGCAATAGTGCTTAACCAGCACACGCGGCTACCTATTGGGAGTTACTATCAAACTCCGGAAACGCTGGGATACGATAGAATTGCCGCTGCAGTAGGGGCCAACTACCTTTACCCCAACAGGAATTTGCTTATTATTGATGCCGGAACGGCCATAACCTACGATATTGTAACCTCAGAAAACAACTACGTAGGCGGGGCAATATCACCAGGGGTATCGCTTCGATTCAAATCGCTTAACCTTTTCACTGAAAAATTACCGTTGCTTCAAAAAACTGAAAACTTTCCTTTAGTTGGGCAAGATACCAGCAGCTGTATCCATTCAGGGGTTTTAAATGGCATAATTGCGGAAATAGATGGCTATACTCACAACGTTACGACAATTTACGGCGATATTATAGCTGTTTTAACAGGGGGCGATTCAAATTTCTTTGCTAATAAGTTAAAAAATAGCATCTTTGTAAACCAAAATTTAATGGTTACTGGTTTAAACAGAATACTGGAATTCAATGTATAATACCCAAAAAGAATCGACCTTCCTGGCGTGGGCAATGTTGGCTTTCCATTCAAGTTCGCGGAGTTTGAATGGCTACTCTCTTTATCCCATCTTTAGTATTGTGCCTATTAATTATTTTAACCATGAGTATCCAGAAACACCAGCATTCAGTGCAAATATTATCTCCCAAAAAATAGGAATGATACATTCAGAACCCCGACATGGCAATTATAAAAGTTTAACCGTTGGTAGCAGCCGGCCTTTAATTTATGGTATAACTTTTGGAACGAACTTACCAAGAAAGAATCGCACTCTACTGAAAGGAAATAAGTTGAACAGAATCGTATAGTAACCTTAACCTAAAATAATAATTATTTTTTACAGATATACTTAAAACCAAAGGAAATGAGAACAATTAAAAGAAAAGGATTATTGGCAACGATGTTAGCATTTGTAAGTGTTAGCGTAATGGGTCAATCTTACCTTGAGGATCCGAGGTATGGCCAAGATGTTGATACGAGAAAAGAGTGTGCCGAAAAAACTTCGCTTTATACCGAGTATTACAAGCAAAATAACATGAAGGATGCCTACAATCCCTGGCAAAAAGTATTCAACATTTGCCCTAAGTCTTCATTGAATATCTACATACGGGGGGCCAGAATTTTGAAGACAAAAATTGAAGCGACAACCGATCCGAATAAAAAAACAATGCTTATCGATTCTTTAATGCTTATGTACGACAGAAGAATTGAAAACTTTGACAAAAAGGGAATAGTGCTGGGATTAAAAGCACAGGATCTATATACCCTTGTGCCAGAAAGATACGAGGAGGCTTTCAACATAACCCAGGAAGCCGTTGGAATTACCAAGGAAACCACGGAGGCATCGGTTATTTTCACATACATGACACTTGTAAAAACAATGTATGAAAACAAAAAGATTGAGGCCGATAAGGTAATTGAATTTTACTCAACCATCAGCGATTACACCGATAGCCAAATAGCCAGCAACCCCAGCGATGACAAAATTAAACAGGTAAAAGATGGACTTGATGCCATATTTGCACAAATGGGCGTGGCCAACTGCGATAATATTGTTGCACTATTCACCCCGCGTTACGAGGCAAGTCCCAATGATATTAACCTGTGTAAAAAAATTCGCACCCTAATGGGTGCAAATAAATGTACAGATCAGGACCTTTACTTAAAGGCAAGCATTAGCATATACAATGCAGAACCCACCTCCAGCCTCGCATTTGATATTGCCCGGCTATACGTGGAAGCAAAACAACCCAAGGAAGCTGAGAAATACTACAACGAAGCTATTAACCTAGAATCGGACGTGAACCAGCGTGCAGCATATTTTTATGAACTGGCATCAATCACATACTACCATTTAAAAAATCCTTCCCAGGCAAAGGTATTGGCTAACAAGGCATTGGAAGAAAATCCAAACTTGGGTAGGGCATACCAGCTAATTGGCGATATGTATGCAAATGAAAGAAACTGTGGCAACGACGATTTTGAGAAAAAAGCGGTATTCTGGGCCGCTGTGGACAAATACATCAAAGCAAAGCAAGTTGATCCTGAGCTAGCAGAAAGCATGGATGCCTTAATTGACAGCTATAGCCAGTATTTCCCTGCAAAGGAAGATATTTTCTTTCACGACCTGAAAACGGGGGATACCTACAACGTTGGTTGCTGGATAAATGAACGTACAACTGTAAGAGAACGCAAATAAGGTTCCGGTGAAGCTTGTTACACTCCTAGTAAGTCGTATCAAAAGAGTAGCAGTCCCTGTTTTGGCAGGGGCTACTCTTCTTTTTAGTGCCTGTGAATCCAACACCGAGGCAGTTCAATACTTCTCCGATAAAAAAAACATCCCCGGAGTAACGGTTTATAATTCTGAGGTAACCTATACCGAAGATGGAAAAATAAAAATAAAAATACTGGCACCCATTACTATATACTACCAATTTTCCGAAGAACCCTATACGGATTTTCCCGAAGGAATCACGGTGCATACTTACGACGATACCCTTGGAGTTGAGTCGGACCTAACAGCAAAGCAGGCCGTTTTTTTCGAGAAAAAAAACCTATGGCAAGCCAAAAATAACGTGGTGGCCAAAAACCGTAAAGGCGAGGTGCTTTACACCGAAGAACTTTTCTGGGATCAAAGAAAAAAGATTATATACTCCAACGTAAACGTAAAAATTAACAGCATAAATGGTGTTATTTTTGGCAAGGGTTTAACTTCTGATGAAACCTTTGATAGCTGGGAAATTAAAGAGCCCTACAACGGAGAAATAACCGTAGAATAGAAAAATGGCAAAGTGGAGTGTAAACATCCACTTTTTTAGTTCTTACACCAAGAACTATATTCAATCATTTACGTTCAAATAGTGCAACAAAATTTGCTGTGTAATTGTTATCCGCATCCCAATTTGTTTAAATTTACCAAACTAAAAGTTGCATGCACAACACAAACAACTATGGACAAACTTGCATACGTACTAGAGCTTATATGGCTGGTCTTAACTTTTTTCTGTATCGGAATGGGAGTATACGTTACCGTTAAGCTGGGTTTCTCAAAAATGAGCTACACATTCTTCATTCTCGGTGCACTGGCCTTTGCCATGTATTTTATCCGCCGAAGGCGACGCTTAAAATAACGTTGATGGGGAATAGCATAATCATCATTTTAGTATCATTACTATTTTCGGCCTTTTTCTCAGGAATGGAAATTGCCTTTCTTTCGGCCAATAAACTCAGGCTGGAGCTGGATAAAAAACAAGGCCATTGGTACTCCGGTATAATTTCGGTATTCACCGATAACCCAAGCCAGTATATTGCTACCATGCTGGTGGGTAATAATATTGCCTTGGTGGTTTACGGTATAGAGATGGCAAAGCTCTTGACGCCGATGCTCAACATCTATTTTTCATCTCCATCAACCATACTATTACTGCAAACGCTGTTAAGTACAATTATCATTTTAATTACGGCTGAATTTTTACCAAAATCCATTTTCAGGTTACATCCCAACGCGCTGTTAAACTTTTTTGCCATTCCGGTAATCTTCTTTTACGTTGTGTTTTACCCCATAGGCCGGTTATCTACCGGGCTCTCGTACCGATTAATCCGACTTTTGCTGCACACCAACATCAGGGAGGATAAAGCCAAACCCATTTTCGGGAAAATTGACTTAAACCATCTGGTGGGCCAGGCAACGCCAACTATTTCCGAAGACGGGAAGTATGAACAGGAGCTCAAAATTTTCCAGAATGCACTGGATTTTTCCGAAGTTCGCATCCGCGACTGCATGATACCCCGAACCGATATTGAGGCGATAGATATAGAAGCCAACGTGGAGGACCTTAAACAGAAATTTATAGAAACAAAATATACCAGAATCCCTGTATTCAAGGATAGCATAGACAACTTTGTGGGTTACATTAACTCAAAAGATCTGTTTAAAAGCCCCCAGAGCATAAAGTCGAAATTAATTACCATTGACTTTTTCCCCGAAACCATGAGGGCCAACAAGGTTTTAGCCGCATTCATCAAGGAGCATAAAAGTATTGCCATTGTGGTGGATGAGTTTGGTGGCACTGCCGGGTTGGTTACCATAGAGGATATAATAGAAGAAATTACGGGGGAAATAGATGACGAGCATGACCGCAACGAGCTGGTGGAAAAACAGGTTAACGAGAACGAGTTTATACTATCCGGACGGCTGGAAATAAAACATATTAACGAGGCCTACTCGTTAAAAATTCCGGAACTGGACGAATACGAAACGCTGGCGGGATACATTCTTTACCAGTACCAGAGTATTCCCAAGCCAAACGAGAACATCATTCTAAACGACTTTACCATTCGAATACTCAAAATGAGCGAAACCCGTATTGATTTGGTACAACTTATCAAACAGTAAGCAGAATCAACCGAAAATATCTCCAAAAAGTATTAAGGCAAGCGCCATTCCGGTTAACCAGCCAGCTATTTTAGCAAATTTAATGACACTCGCGCCAAGAAATTGTAAAAAATAAACGGTGCAAAAATGAAAATTGCTATATTCGTAGCTCGAAAAAATTGATTACTAGGATAAATAAATCTTCATGTAAATGGCAACATTAGAGAGAATCAGAAACCGAGCAGGTGTACTTGTTGCGGTTGTAATTGGACTGGCACTTTTTGCATTCATTCTCGGAGACCTTTTCACCTCCGGGGGGTCTTTGTTCAACCGGGCAAAAATGGAGGTGGCCCAAATTGCCGGAACCTCAATACCATACGAGCTATTTCAGTCAAAAATTGAGGAAAGCGAAAACTTGCAGAAACTTTTCTCACAGCAAGTTTCAATTGACGAGCAAACTGCCGTTCAAATCCGTGAAAGAGTATGGCAAGACCTAGTCCGAACAAACATTATGCAACCGGAATACAATAAGCTGGGGCTGGAAATTAGCGAGAATGAGCTGGTGGACATGGTTCAGGGTAAAAATATCCACCCAATTATCCAGCAGCAATTCGGCGATCCCCAAACCGGTGTTGTAAATAAAGAGTACATAAACATGCTGCTTAAAAATCTGGATAACGATCCCCGTGCCAGAACATACTGGATGTACATTGAGGGCGAGATAAAAAAAGACAGATTGTTCACCAAATACCTCAACCTAATTCGTAAAGGGCTGTATGTAACTTCACTACAGGCAAAGAAATCGCTCTCAGACAGGACAACAAAGGTTGATTTTGATTATGCCGTATCAAAATACACCTCAATACCAGACTCAACGGTCAACATAGGTAGTGGCGATCTCAAAGAATACTACAACACCCATAAAAATGAATACAAGCAGCAGGCATCGCGCAATGTGGAGTACGTAATATTCCCGATAAAGGCATCCGAAGAGGATGTGAAAACTGCGGAAACCTGGATTAATAAAGTAAAAGAAGAATTTACTACCACCAAGGAACCCAAACAATTTGTAAGCCTCAAATCCGACACTCCCTTCGACTCTAAATACTACAAAGAAAGTGAACTACCCGCCGAACTGAACGGATGGGCTTTAAGTACAAGCATTGGCGATGTAAAAGGGCCCCTCTTCGATGGCTTTTCTTACAAGCTGGTACGCTTAATGGACATTAAAATGATGCCCGATTCCGTTAAGGCACGCCACATACTCATAAGCCCAAAATCTCAAACACAGGACGCTTACGGTCAGGCAAAACTTGAAGCCGACAGCTTAATGGGCGTATTGAAACGAAACGGAAACTGGAACGATATTGCCAGCCGTTTCTCGAGCGACCCCGGTTCAAAAGATAAAGGTGGCGACTTGGGCTGGTTCCCCGGTGGCGTTATGGAGCAAAACTTTAATGATGCCTGTTTCAACAATAAAAAAGGTGACATTAACATAGTAGAAACACGCTACGGATTCCACATCCTACAGGTAACCGACAGGGGCAAAGAAAGTAAAAAGGCACAGCTGGCCACACTAGAACGAAAGGTTGCCCCGAGTTCGCATACCAACCAAATGATATACAGCGAGGCGTCGGAGTTTGCCGGACTAAACAAAACCTACGACAAGTTTACCGCAGCAGCCAACGAAAAGAAACTTACAAAACGCTACGCAAACAATCTTCTACAGAACGACAGGAATATTGCCGGGCTGGAATCGCCCCGTGAACTTATACGCTGGGCATTCAAATCGGACAAAGGTGAAGTATCAACTGTATTTGAACTCGGCGATACCTATGTTGTTGCCGTAGTAACAGCAGTTCACGAAGACGGTATAGCCCCGTTAAAGGAGGTTTTGGACGATGTGAAAGTGAAAACCATCAGGGAAAAGAAAGCCGAAATTTTAATGCAAAAAAACAGGGATATAATGAAATCGGGTGATTTGGCCAGTATTGCAAGTGCAATGAATACCCCCGTGGAACATGCAGAAAAAGTTTCGTTCAACTCATACACATTACCCAATGCAGGCATTGAACCCAGCGTAATTGGAACCGCAACGGCCAGCCCCGAGGGTAAAGTAATGGGGCCAGTTAAGGGTAATAGCGGCGTGTTTGTTTTATCCGTTCTTGCATCCGTGAAAGAAGATGGCGATTTGAACTCTGAAAGACTCAGGTTGGACAACACCTATCAATCCCGCGCCTACTATGAAGTTTACGAAGCGTTGAGGGGAATGGCCAACATAAAGGACAAACGGTACAACTTTTACTAGCCAACAGCAATTACATTTAGATGATAGAAGGGGAACCATTAAACGTTCCCCTTTCTTTTACCCTATTTCGTCAAAAGAATGAGCCCGTTTAAAAAAATATTGTATCTTACAACCTTAAAAAATGCTAAAATAGCATTCATTTTGTCAACCATAAATTTTCAAAGCAATCATTCCAATGCGCTAAAAATTGATGTGCCAAAAGTTAATCATTCATTATAAACGCCCGGAAGTGTTAAACTAACAAGTGAAAGGATGAAACAAAAGAATTATAGATGGATGGCAGTAACCCTGATATTATTTACAGGAATGAATGGTTGCTACGACTATTCAAAGTTTGATAATATCACCATTGATCCGATAACTCCAAAACTGGTAGTTCCTGCCATAAGTTCTACCATAACATTTAAGGAGTTGGCCGAGCGTAACGATGCGAATACAATCATAATCCAAAAGCCCGGTGATACCAAATTTTACCTCGCATTCAGGGATACCATTGACGTGGGTTCCGCAGCATCGGAGTTCTCAATACCTTCGGTTTCGTACAATCAAACTTTCCAGCTCAACGCTGGTGAGATTCCCCTAATTCCAGTTCCTGCTGGCGAAACCTTTGGGCCCATTACTAAAAACTTCTCCGAAACCTACGCACCAGTAACCGGCGCTGAACTAAAAAGTATAATACTTACCCAAGGATCATTAAGCTGCACTATTCGAAATAACTTCCAGAACGAGATTAGCGGCACCCTAACAATTAACTCCCTGCAAAACAGCCAGGGGAATCCTTTGGTAATCAACATTCCGGCCATTTCTCCAACGGGAAATAATACCTATTTGCAAACAGCCGACATTTCTGGCTATACCATTGACCTATACGATGATGTTGCCGATAGTTACAATAACTTTTCCTTTACAGCATCGTTCAGCGTTACATCTCAGGGATACCCAATTACAGCCAGTGATAATATAAGCATCGACGTATCGCTGGACAATCTTGATTTTTCCTACATCATCGGAAAAATTAACATGGATATTCCGCTAGACGATCACGACTATAAGGTGGACATTTTCCGATCCAGCTATATTGCCGATCAGCACCTCGCAGAGCCTAAGCTCCTGCTAAAATTTGTAAATGGCTACGGAATACCTTTTGCATTCAACGTAAACAGCTTTGAGGCAAGCAATACATCCTCCGGTGAAACCAGCTATTTGGCCAACGATGCAACTACTCCGGACGGTTCCCTGCTAATCGGATCGCCCAACAGCATTGATTACGTCCATAACATTGGCGATAACCCGGCACTCGATTCACTTTTGCTGGACAAAGACAACTCAAACCTGGAGTATATGTTCGACCTGGCCCCCAACCAGTTCAAGCTCAGCTCCAGCATTACCCTTGGAGATGCGACCGATAACCACGACTATTTTATAAATAAAAATGCAGACCTATCGCTAATATCAGAAATTGAATTACCGCTGGTGGGATGGGTGGAAACCAATGAGGTTAATGACACCATTCGCGATGTTGACCTCCCCGACCTTGAAGATGAACTCAACCTGAAGGAAAGCGATTCGTTGAAAATCACCGTAAAATTTAAATTCAACAATAGCATCCCGCTGAACGCTTACTTTCAAGCCTACTTTCTGGATGACTCGAACAATGAGTTAACCACACTTTTCGATGATCAACTCTGGCTAATCAAGAGCTCCGAGGTCAACCCAAGTACCGGGAAAACAACTGCAGCCACCACAAATTACTCCGAAACGGTGGTAACCAAAAGCAAGTATAACGTAATGAAGGATGCAACCAAAATAGTGCTACAGGTAAAATTTACAACCGGAGGCAGCCCTAAGCAAACCATAATCATTGAAACTACAAATTCCATTGATATTCAGATGAGCATACTCGCAGAAGGAATAGTAAACTTTGACATATAACTCCCGGCTAATCAGATAACAACTAGACAAAACCCGATTTCGTAAAAACAGTAACAGGATGAAACGATTAATCTACCTGACCCTTTTATTGGCAGCAGCATCCCAGATTAAAGCACAATCCGAACTTACATTGCCATTCATGCGCGATGTCTTTCAGTCATCATACATCAATCCAACGGTAATACCCGAGCACACGTTCAGCATGGGTATTGGAACATGCTTTTACGGCCAGTATATTTCCAACGGATTTAAATTCGATAACGTAATGAAGTTTCAGGATGACTCCATGCACATCAACCCTTACGATTTGCTGGACGACCTGAAGAGCAAAAACATGTTCTACCTTGGAGAGAATGCCGATCTATTTCACATTAGGGTAAAAACCCTAAACGGATATTACTGGTTTGGCATAAGGCAAAATCTAAGCGCAACAATTTACTACCCAAAGGAACTTTTTAGCGTTGCCATTGAAGGTAACGAACCGTACATTGGACAAACCCTTGACTTCAAAAACCTGAAGGTTGACGCTTCGCTTTACAACGAGTTTTCATTTGGAATGATGAAAGAATTTCCCCGCTGGGTTTTCGGTGGAAGAATTAGCCTGCTACAAGGGCTCAGCAATGTACATTTAGACCCAGACATACTGGATGTAAAGATAGAAGATGACATGTACGAGCACGTGGGACGAGCCAAAGCCAAATTATATACGGCCGGAATCCCTAAAGATGGAGACGGGGACCCGAGTTTCGATAACGTTGATGATTCCGAATGGCTATCGGACTACTTCACCAACCTCAAGAATAGAGGATTTGCATTGAGCGGGGGTGCTACCTATAAGTATAACGACAAGACCAGCTTCTCCTTCTCATTTTACGATTTGGGCTTCATTACCTGGAAGGACAGCGTGGAAACCTATACCTTTAACGGAGAATCGGATTTCGATGGATTCGATCTAATATCGGACTGGCTATACAACGACGATGTTGACATAGACTCCCTAACCGAAGTCATTAAAGACGATTTTAACCGTGATACCGTTTACTCATCGTACCGGACATGGCTAAACCCCAAGTTCAACCTTTCGGCAAGCTACAACGTAGCCAAACGAACCTCGCTCGGACTTTCATTCTCCGGCGTTTACAACAAAAAGTTTTACCCGGCAGTAACCGTGGGTGTGCAGCAGGGTTTGGGACGCCTTTTTAGCATTGTTGCCACAGCATCGATAAATCAAAGCACGTACAACAATATTGGTTTAGGATTTATTTTTAAACCAGGACCTTTCCAGATATTCGCCATAACGGATAATGCCTTTATTGCCATTAATCCGCTCAAGGCAACAAATACCAACGTAAGAGTTGGCATAAACCTAGTATTTGGCAGGGCGGGGCAGCCCGAAGGTATGCCATTCAAATAACCCAATGAACTAACCTGATCAACTAAATATTATACCGGATGAAAACAGACGTTTTGAAAACTGCGCTTTCGCTCCTTGTTGGAACGGCAATAGCTATAGGTTCTCAGGCGCAAACTTCATTTATCCCTGTAAATCTTGGTTCCACAGTTAACTCGGAATACCCTGAAATTAACCCCATCATGCACCCTGATGGCAAAACCCTTTACTTTACAAGGGCTAATCATCCCGAAAACACCTATGGCGGAGTTAACAGTCAGGATATATGGTACTCAACCCTAAATAGCGACGGAACGTGGACAGAGGCACAACACTTACCCCGATCTGTAAACATAGGAAAATATAATGCCCTCTTCGCCATTCTGGATAGCGGGAAAACCTTCCTCATAAACGGACACTACTCCCGTAACGGAAAATACTGGATTGAAAGAGGCTTATCGGTGGTTGAACGTACCGACGATGGAAGCTGGGGAAAACCCACATCCATCAATGTCAGAAAATACTCAAAAATGAACAAGGGCCGATCTACCACCGCCTACATGACTCCCGGTAAAGACCTGATCCTCGCATCGTTTAGCAAAAAAAGTAACGGTAGGAATAGCTCTATTTACCTGTCGGTTAAAAAGAATGAACATACGTACAGCAAACCCAAAAAAATTAAAATTCTGGGGGACAAATTGGGCAACAGCTTCGAAGCCCCTTTCCTTTCAGCCGATGGCAACGCGCTATACTTCAGCTGCAAGGCCGATGGCAACTATAACCTGTACGTAAGCAATAGAGCCGATGATACCTACTTTAAATGGTCGGTTCCGGCCCCCTTAAACGATACCATAAATACAGCGGGTTGGGAAAACTATTACAGGCTAAACCCAAAAGAGAATTGGGCCTACTTTTGCTCCAACACAAACTCACTGGGGAAATCGGATATTTTCAGGGTTAAAATATACGAGGACAACCCGAACGTTAAGCTAACCGGTTTAATTCTAAATAAAACAGACCAGAAGTTGATGCTCTCCGATACAAATTATCGCATTACTATCAACGGGTCTGAAAACGCCACGTTAAAAATAGACAGGGCATCGGCATCATACGAAGCGTTGCTGCCCTTTGGGCAAAACTATAGCATTAAGCCGGAAATGTTGAACTGGGTTGGGATACCCGTTGAACTGGACGCCACCAATATTAACGAGTACACCGAAATGAACCTTAACCTTTTCTTTGAGCCAATTCCATATATTCGGGTTCATGGAAAAATCATCAACACCAAAACCAACCTCCCGGTGCCCGTTGGAAATAACGCCAAGGTTCTCATAAATAATACGTTTAACGACTCTATTAAATATGGGGCTGAGGTTTCGGACTACAATGTCTCCCTCCCGTTGGGCTCAAAATATGTAATTAGCGCATACCTGCCCAACTATATAGCTCAACCAGATACCGTTGATGTAATCAATGAAACATCCTACTCCGAAAAAGAGGTAAACCTTTACGTAACATCGGTACCATGGGTTGAAGTAAATGGAATTGCCCTTGACAACAGCACATTCACCCCAATAATTGGTTCGTCGCAACCGAAGTTGGTTATAAACGGGAATCCTGCTGATAGTATTTATATCGATCCATTCAACGGTGAATTTACCATACGCCTTCCGTATGGCCTGAAGTACAAAACTGCCATTGCCTCGAAGGATTACGTGGTGCTGGATAACGAGTTGGACCTTACCGGATACGCAGAGTACGCCAAAGTTAAACATACTGTTTTTGCCGAGCGCAAAGATGCTAACATGGCCATACTAAGCGGCAGTATAATCAATATAAAAACTGAAAAAACGGTAACTCCTGATGTGGCTGTTAAGCTAAAAGTAAACGGAGTTGAAAGTTTAGGATTTAGGTACGATTCGTCCAATGCATCCTATACGCTTAAATTACCCGTTGGCGTTTCGTACGACATTCTTCCATCGGTTAAAAATTTCTACAACAAGTACGAGCAGGTTGATTTAACCAAGGTATCGAAGGGTACAAAAATTGCCAAGAATTTTTACGTAACCCCTATAGAGGTTGGACAAACGGTAAACATTGACTTCATTTACTTTGAAACCGGGAAATCGGTTCTAAAACCTACCTCGTTCCGGTCCCTGAATGCTTTGGTAGATTTTTTGAACGAGTACCCCAACGTAACCGTGGAAATTGGCGGGCATACCGATAATACCGGATCGGTAGCAGTAAATCAGAAAATTTCGGAACTCAGGGCTAAAGCTGTTGCAGAATACGTTATTTCCATGGGAATACCCCAATCGAGGATAGCCTCCAAGGGATACAATTTTTCGAAACCAAAATTCAGCAACAAGACAGCCAGCGGTCGTGCACAAAATCGTAGGGTTGAATTTACTATTATTGGAATATAGCCCAACTAGACGTTAAAGTTTAAGCTAAATTTGTTGCTTTGAACAAGGTTAAATATCTTATGAGCGTTCGAAGTAACAAGTTTAGTTTTTACTTTACCAGGAGTAAACTTTAACCACAAATGCTTGCCTTCAAAGTTAAACTTTTGCTTAGCTGTTTTGTAGCAATTATTGCATTGGTAAATCCAATTCAAAAGGTGTTTGTTATTACAAGTTTACAAAATCAGTTCGACGAGGCAAGTACACGAATTATTGCCGTTAAGGCAACCATCACCGCATTCATTATCCTAATCTTTTTCCTACTTCTGGGCCAAATAGTTTTTAACTACGCATTCCATATAGAACTATACGCATTTCAAATCACCTGCGGAGTTGTTTTATTCTACAACGGTATCAGCGGGCTTCATAAGGGGATGTTCATAAAAGTCGATCAAAATATCACCATTAAGGATATTACCGCAGTACCCATTGCAATTCCAATGATTGCTGGTCCGGCAACAATAACCGCTGCAGTAACATTTCCGGCACACTACGGGCACATCAACACCATTGTATCTATTGCTGCAGCGTTGGCAATAAACCTGATTTTTATGATTTACGCCAGCAGCATCGGAAAATTTCTTTCGAGGTATAACCTAATGAATCCGCTTGTTCGGATATTCGGGTTAATTGTAGCAACAATAGGCGTGCAAATGGTTCTTAACGGGGTATGGACCTTTGCCACGGAACTCGGTAAAACCCTACAGTAGCTTAGCGCTAGCTTTTACTTTTCATCAAATACCCGTTCAGTGGATAACCCACCCGCCCTTTATAAAATACATTTAAACTTGGGCATAATATTTGTAAACACTATGAATCCCTATATTTACTGGGCAGTTGTTAGTAAAACAAATTAACGTTATGCTTGGAATATTTTAAATTAACCAATAAATTTAAAGTCGGTTAACACACAATACAACTAGCTTAAATTAACGAACGTCAACGTGGAAACCAGAACCACTAAAAAAACGGGGCGATACCGAAAAGCCATACGAGTAGGTAAATTTTAAATGAATTTAAAATGGACAAAAAAGAAACTATCAAATCTGTAACATTCATTTTGGGTGGATCGTTGCTACAAATGTTTAACGGTATTGGCGGTGGCTGGGCATCATCACTAACCGCAATTTTTGGGATGGTACTTTTCTTCAAAGGCCTTTCAGCGCTAAAAGAGGGTCTTGATGAAGCAGGACAAGGTGGTGTAAAGTTGCTCATCACGGCTGCTATCCTTTCAATCATTGGCTTTGTGTTCGACATAATTCCCCTGATGGGAATTGTTGCATCAATTATTCTACTCGCCGCATTCATTGTTGAGCTTATAGGATTCCTTAAGCTAAAAGCTTCTGCAAGCATAGGTGAAGACGGTAAGAAAGGTATATCGCTTCTTCTGGTTGCCATGGTTCTCGGCATTGTAAATAGCATTCTTGGATTAATTCCCGTTATTGGTGCCATTGTCGGATCAATTGTTTCTATTATTGCCCTGGCATTGGTATTCTTTGGCTGGATTAAGGTTCAGGAAGGTTTAATGAATAATGCCCAGTAATTTAACAAAACTTACGGCAGCTCTATAACCCCAACATTGCGCAAAACGGGAGGTAAAACATTCAGTATTTTATCTTCCGTTTTACTTTAGGGGGTTCAGGTTTGACCACCCCAAAGCTAGCAATGTAAAACAACGGAACCGTCGAGCAAAACAACAAAGTAGATCTACCGCCCCTTAGCTTGAAGTTCCGGAAAAGTAAGTACCAGCATCAATATCCTCAGAATGAAAAAGGTATATCGAAAACCGCCAACAACTCCGGCATAATACTCGCTCCTCTTAGCTATATTTGCAAAATGTTGAAACAACTTTTGCCAAGTGGAAAACAAAAATTTTATTGACATTGACAAGGTAATTGCATCGAAAAACCCAAAATTACTTAAGGTTATACCACGGTTTCTAAGAAACTACCTTAAAAGAATCGTCCATCAAACTGAAATAAATGAAATAATTGAAAAGTATGGCGATAAGGAGGGCGTTGGGTTCATTGATGAGGTTCTGAAAACGATGAACGTAGCCTACACGGTAGAAGGATTAGGTAACATAGACATCAACGGCCGCTACCTGTTCGCTTCGAACCATCCGCTTGGCGGGCTCGATGGAATGATTCTCATCCACCTGCTCGGACAAAAATTTGAAAGTGTAAAATTTCCGGTAAACGACCTGCTGATGCACGTAAAGCAGCTGCACTCCGTTTTTTTGCCGGTTAACAAACACGGAGCACAATCGGCACAAAATGCACGGCTTCTGGAGGATTCATACGCATCGTCAACACAAATACTGTACTTCCCCGCTGGACTCTGCTCGCGTAGGCAGAAAGGGAAAATAGAGGACCTGGAATGGAAAAAAAGCTTCATAACCAAATCGGTTGAGCACCATCGTGATGTTGTCCCCGTTTACTTTAGCGGACAAAACTCAAACTTTTTCTACAACCTTGCCCGGTTAAGGGCATTTTTAAAAATAAAAGTTAACCTGGAAATGCTTTACCTTGTTGATGAAATGTTTAAGCAGAAAGAAAAAAATATCACCGTAAAAATAGGACAGCCTATCCCCTTCCAAACATTCAACAGCAAAAAGCGTCCTGCGGAATGGGCAAAATGGGTAAAAAATATTGCCTACCAAATGCAACCAAAAGTTTAATAAAAGTATTTTTGTACTTTAGAAATATTGCAATGAATCATATTATTGAACCGGTTGATAAAAAACTGCTCCAGGAAGAACTAACCCCCGATAAGTTCATCCGATACTCCAACAACGCCAACAACGAACTCTACATTTTTACCGCCCACGATTCTCCAAATTTAATGCGAGAGGTTGGCCGATTACGGGAGTTCTCCTTTCGTTCTGCCGGTGGAGGCACCGGAGCAGAGGTTGACATTGATGATTACGACATTTGCAGCAACTGCTACAAGCAGCTAATCGTTTGGGATCCCCGGGAAAACGAAATCCTTGGCGGTTACCGGTTTCATAGTGTCGATCCCACCAAGGGGGAGGAAATTAACCTTTCAACAAAGCACCTGTTCAACTTTTCCGAAAAATTTCAGAATGAGTACATGCCTCAAATGATTGAGCTCGGACGGTCATTCGTCCAACCCAAATACCAGGCGCTAAGCCGCTCCGGGAAAGGGCTTTACGCCCTCGATAACCTATGGGATGGTTTAGGGGCACTCATCGTACTAAATCCCAAGGTTAAGTATTTCTTCGGTAAGGTAACAATGTATAATACCTATAATATTGATGCCAGAAACCTGCTTCTCTACTTTTTCGAGAAATATTTTCACGACCACGAGGCCCTGGTTACCCCAATATACCCAATTGAGATTAGCATGGACACGGAGCAGCTAAAGGCAATATTCCATGGCGAGTCGTACAATGAAAACTACAAAATACTCTCCCATAAAATTCGCGAGCTGGGTGAAAAAATTCCCCCTCTCATAAACTCTTACATGAACATCAGCCCATCGATGAAAGTTTTCGGCACGGTTATAAATCCCTACTTTGGGGGGGTTGAGGAAACTGCCATCCTGATTACCATTTCTGATATTTACCAGCATAAAGTAGAACGGCATATTTCATCGTTCATTAAAAAGATCAAGGAAAAATACACACCTAAATCGTTCAGGCATTAACAACCTCGCTATAACTTATACGACAAACCCACCTCCCGATGCCTATCGATACAATTTGTCATTCCAGAGGAATCCATACTGCAAAAATAAGCGCCTTCGCCTGGTTCGGCATGACAAAATGTTTTGCTATTTACCTTTGGGCTATCAACAAGTTATTCTTACCGCTATCCCTTACTAGTACGCTCTTTGATTCCGTCCCTCAATAAAGTTGATGAATGAGTTGTTTACAACTCTATTGCCACCGGGTGTTGGATAGTTTCCGGTAAAGTACCAATCGCCCAAATCGTTGGGACAAGCCTGATGTAGGTTCTCAATTGATTGGTAAACAACCTTCACCTTGGCCTTAATATCCTTTGGCGTGAGCAGCTGAGCTATTTTATCTGAAATTTGGTCAACAGTAAATGGTTTGTATATCTCCTTCACGTAGTTTATGATCTCCTCCTTTGGCAGGTTCTGCTGAGACTTACATTGCTTATAAACACTGTTGATTACACTCTCCCGCCCGGTTTCTTTCAATAAATCAATGGCAGCCCGAAAGGCAACAAAATCAGCAAGTTTTGCCATGTCAATCCCATAGCAATCGGGGTAGCGTATTTGTGGTGACGATGAAACAATGACAATGCTGGCTGGATTTAACCTATCCAAAATTCGAAGAATACTCTCCTTTAGGGTTGTTCCCCGAACTATAGAATCGTCAATAACTACAAGATTATCGGCTCCCGGACGAACCGTTCCGTATGTGATATCGTAAACGTGGCCAACCAAATCCTCCCTACCCTTATCCTGCGAAATGAAGGTGCGCAGTTTTACGTCCTTTACCGCAATTTTTTCAATCCTTAAACGAAGTGCGATAATCTCGTCCAAATCCTTTTCGGTTATCGATGCGCCCTTCTCCCGGAACATCCTTTTCTTCTCCGTTTTTAAGTAATCCTCAACACCCTTAATCATTCCGTAGAATGCTGTTTCAGCGGTGTTGGGAATATAGGAAAATACAGTGTTTATGTGATCGTAATCTACTGCTTTTAGAATTGCAGGGGTAAGCAATTCGCCCAATTTCTTGCGTTCAGTGTAAATATCTTTATCGGTTCCGCGAGAGAAGTAAATGCGCTCGAATGAGCAGGATTTCCGGGTTTGAGGGATACGAATCTCTTCGTGCGACACAACTCCGTTACGCTTTACTATAAGCGCATAGCCAGGTTCAATTTGACTTACCTCATCGGCAGTAATATTCATCACAGTTTGAATTACCGGGCGTTCCGATGCTACCACCACAATTTCATCGTTGGCATAGTAGAATGCCGGGCGAATCCCCCAGGGATCGCGCACCACGAATGCATCGCCATGGCCGATTAAACCGGCCATGGCATACCCTCCATCAAAATCCTTTGTGGCTGCCTGTAGCACTTTGGAAACGCTTATATTTTCAGCGATTAACCGGCTAATCTCCATATTGGAGAATCCATCGTTCTTATACTGGCGGAATAGCTGCTGGTTTTCCTCGTCGAGGAAATGTCCAATTTTCTCAAGCACAGTAACTGTATCGGAGTAATCGCGCGGATGTTGTCCAAGGTCAACCAATTTTTGAAATAACTCATCAACATTGGTCATGTTGAAGTTCCCTGCAAGCACCAATGTCCGCGATTTCCAGTTATTGTCGCGCATTACTGGATGGACATAATCAATGGCATTATTCCCAAATGTACCATACCGTAAATGACCGAGGTAGAGTTCTCCGGCAAAAGGAATATTTTGCTTGGCAAAAACCGGATCATTAACCAGATCGGGCTTCTCAGAGTACCTGTTAATACCCTTATTTACTACATCAAAAATGTCCTTGATGGGCGACGATGTGTTTGAGCGTTCCCTATCGATATACTTTTTCCCAGGATCCAAATTGAACTTAACGGACGTTAACCCAGCCCCATCCTGTCCACGGTTGTGCTGTTTCTCCATCAACAGGTAAAGCTTGTGCAACCCGTAACGCCAGGTGCCATACTTAAGCTGATAGAACTCCAGCGGTTTTAGCAGCCTGATTAGTGCAATTCCGCATTCGTGTTTGATCTGCTCGCTCATTTTTTCCCCTTTCAATAAAAAAGGTAGATGATAAATCTACCTGCCATATCACACTCTTTTTTTCTTATGAATAGCTCGAATACTATTGGAGCCATGTTCCCCGAGCTATGATCATGCCGCCTGTTAAATTTGCCCAAAGGAAAAGAGCCAGCGGAAGCCAGACTCATGATCACATCCCCTCGGATTTTTTTTGATACGGCTTTTAGCTGCTGAACATCTGTTGTTTTCATGGCTACTATTCCAGCGACGGAAAATTAACCCAGTCGGGTATTATGAATGCTTTGGGGTAATCGGCCAGTAACTGCTGGTAAAATTTTTGTGCACTTTCGCGCGAACGAAAATCACCCACAGAAATTTTCCAGTACGGGTTATCGTAGCTTTGGTAAACTTTAACGCCAGGATACTTCTCCATAAAAACTCTCATGGATTCTTCGGAGTTCTTGCGGGCCATTTGTCCTAACTCAAAGAAAATTCTAATTCTGAAACCTTGCATCCCGGGGTTCTTTGCATTCTGCAAAACATGCAAATCGAGCATGTTGGCTATATAGGCATCCTGCTTAATGGTAACAGCCCCCTGGTTTGGCTTGGTCTCCTGAAGATGTTTAATGATATTATCAATCCCGTAATCATAGTCCAGCTCCTGGGCCATTAAATTGGCCGGGAACAGCAACAATAATATGACCGGGAGCGATATTCTCATAAAACTAAAGAATTGTGCTGCAAAGTTAGCAAAATGTTTTAAATGCTAATTACTACTTTCGGTACTACCAACCGATAAAGTATCGGTTATAGAAAGTTTATCCTGGTGCTCCTGCATCAAATCCCTTAATGTTTGCCGGGGTATTTTAACTTTTCTAATAACGGGGAATCGTCCTCCTTTTATGTAACCTTCCACGGCAATCACCGACAACAGTTTTTTACCGGAACCCAGCAGCTTAAAAGCATCGGCTGCTGTTCTAAGCTTAATTTCCAGAGGAACTACATAGTCTAACCGGATATTGGGCTGTATTACTATCTTCTCCGTATTCCTCATATTCCCCAATTCACGGTTATTCATCCAGGCGTTCACCTCGAAGTGTTTGACCACGATTTTTTTGGGATTCGGATTGTTAACATCCAACGTTAGGGACAGCAAAATTTTATCGTCTTGCATCCCTTTAAACTTAAAATCTTTTACACCCTTAATGTCGATGTTTTCAAATTTGGCGCAACCCATTAAAGTCATACCAAACAAAATCATCAAAATAAAACTCCTGTATCTGCTCATTGTTTGTGTTTTTAAAACCATGTCAATAATTATTCCAAACCGTTAACAGCCCAGCCCAGCGAAAGCTTAACCGCCTTTTTCCAGCCCGCATATAGTGCCGTTCGCAACTCATCGGATATATGCGGGTTGTATATTTTTTTGCCGGGCAATTCTCTTTTAATATCATCCCAGCGGTAAAAGCTTGCACCCAACCCGGCCATTAGAGCCGCTCCCAGCGCAGTTGCCTCTACTGATGGGGGGCATTCCACGGGAACGTTCAGTATATCGGCCTGAAATTGCATGATAAAATTATTTGCCGAGGCACCGCCATCGGCCCGTAAACTTTTTAACGGGATACCGGAATGGCTTTCCATTGACTCAACAATATCTCTGGTTTGATAGGCCAAAGATTCCAATGTCGCACGAATCAAATGTTGGCTTGTAACAGCCTGTGTAATTCCAACGACCACACCCCGGGCATACATATCCCAGTACGGTGCCCCAAGCCCGGCAAATGCCGGAACAACATAAATTCCATGACTATCGGTAATGGATGTTGCTATACTTTCCGTTTCCGATGCTGTTCGGATTATTTTTAGCCCGTCGCGCAGCCATTTAACTGCTGCTCCTGCAATAAAAATACTGCCCTCAAGGGCGTAGGCGGTGTTTCCATCAATTTGCCAGGCAACAGTGGATAGTAACCCGGATTTGGTGCTTACAATTTTATCGCCGGTATTCATCAGCATAAAGCAACCTGTTCCGTAGGTATTCTTCAGGTCACCCGAGTCAAAGCATCGTTGTCCGAAAAGTGCCGCCTGCTGATCACCTATAATTCCTGTAATTGGAATTGATGTATTTCCGAACAAGCCCGGCTGGGTGTATCCAAATATCCCGGCAGACGGCTTTACCTCCGGCAGCATAATTCGTGGTATATCGAAATACTTCAATATTTCATCGTCCCAATTGAGCAAAGAAATGTTGAAAAGCATTGTACGCGAAGCGTTGGAAGCGTCCGTTGCATGAATTTTTCCGCCCGTGAGCTTCCACAACAGCCACGTATCGATTGTACCAAAGGCCAGCCTGCCCTTACGGGCTAGGTTCTTTGCTCCGGGTACATGCTGCAAAATCCAGCTTAACTTCGTGGCTGAGAAGTAAGAATCAATAACCAATCCGGTGCTTTTCATCACATAATGTGCAATGTCGCTGGATTTTAGCTGATCGCAAATATTAGCGGTTCGTTTATCCTGCCAAACAATTGCATTATGGACAGGGCGACCGGTTTCCCTATCCCAAACAACCGCGGTTTCGCGTTGATTGGTTATACCTATTGCCGCTATACCTTCGGGGTTAACCTTCAACCTTTTAAGTAATCTTTTTGCAACATTTAGCTGAGTTTCCCAAATCTCATCGGGATTATGCTCAACCCACCCGTCGGACGGATAATACTGAGGGAACTCCGTCTGCTCCATTCCAAGCGGCTGCTGGAAACGATCGAAAAGTAACGCCCGGGAACTGGATGTTCCCTGATCGAGCGACAGGATATACTCAGCGTTCATAGTTTCTGATTAAAAAATGGCCACCGAAATAACTATCAATGGCCAGTATGGTAAGCAAAGTTGACTCAGGTAGGTTATTTAATCGTTTTCCATGGCAGCCATAACCTCATCGGTAATTTCCAGGTTATGGAATACGTTCTGAACATCGTCGTTATCCTCAAATTCATCCGCTAATTTTAACAGTTTTATCGCCGTAACGGTATCGGTAGATTTGTAGTCGTTAGGTATTCGCTGCAAGCTTGCATTCTCCACCTCAACCTTAAGTTCCTCCAACTTCTTGTTCATTTTACCGAAATCTTCCATTTCGGCTGTTACCACGAACACATCCCCATTATCATCGATACTCTGAGCGCCAGAATCAATTAAGTCCAGCTCAATATTATCCAACACTACATTTTCCTTTTTAATGGTAAATACGCCCTTTCGATCAAAAAGAAATGCGAGTGAACCGTTTGTTCCCAAGCTTCCGCCTTTTTTCGTAAAAATAGATCGGATTGCGCTAACTGTTCGGTTGTTGTTATCGGTCAGGCACTCCACAAAAATTGCTATTCCACCGGGGCCGTAGCCCTCAAACGTCAACTCGTGGAGGTTATCCGGATCCTTTTCTGCCTTCGATATTGCCCTTGCAATATTATCCTTGGGCATATTTACCCCCTTTGCATTGTTTATTGCCAAACGGAGCCGGGGATTTCCATCTGGGTCGGAACCACCCTCCTTAACTGCCACCGTAATTTCCTTAATTATTCTTGAGAATTCTTTGGATCGCTTAGCATCCAAAGCACCCTTTTTCCTTTTTATGGTTGACCATTTATTATGTCCCGACATATAGGCTAATTTTTTAATTTCTGTTTTAATAATTCGCAAATTTAACCCGAAGAATTTTCACAACAAAATAATTGCCGGATATTTAAAGCAATAGAACCCCATCAATGTCAATCGTAATTAAATGCCATACACATATCCAGTAAGCACTTATAGAACAGTTAAATATTTTACAAATCCTTAGATTTTCGGACAAGAAAATATATTTTAGTTTTTGCATTTACTTTTCACAAAACCAATTGACATCATTTTCTTATTTTTGCAAAAAAATACGATGATGGATTTTAGCGCTGAAGACGTCAATATATTTGGAGGGGTTTCCCCCGAAAATGATAACGATGGGCAAAAAGTATATATTGAAACATACGGTTGCCAAATGAATGTAAACGATAGCGAAGTTGTAGCATCAATTCTTACTACCAGCGGATACTCCCTAACGGGCAATATCGATGAGGCCGATGTTATACTTATTAATACCTGCTCAATAAGGGAAAATGCTGAAACAAGAGTTTTTGGCAGGCTAGACCTATTGGGGCAGATTAAAAAAAATAAACCCTCCGTCCTGGTGGGTGTTCTAGGCTGCATGGCCGAAAGGCTAAGGGACCGGCTGCTGGAAAAAAAACGTGTTGTTGATATTGTTGTTGGCCCCGATGCCTACCGTGAACTTCCAGCCCTGCTTCTGGCCGCCGGGAGCGGGCAAAAAGCAATAAATGTTTTACTCTCGCGGGAAGAAACTTACGCCGACATTAGCCCGGTAAGGCTTGACAAAAACGGCGTTACTGCATTTGTGTCCATAATGCGCGGATGTAACAACATGTGCTCCTACTGCGTTGTCCCGTACACCCGTGGAGCGGAACGAAGCCGCAATCCTCATACAATTGTCCGGGAAGTTCAGGAGTTGGTTGATGCAGGCTACAGGGAGGTTACCCTGCTGGGGCAAAACGTAAACTCATACCGGTGGACAGAAACCAAAGGTCACGGCAAACATCTTGTTAACTTTTCAGATTTGCTCGAAATGGTTGCTCTGGTCAACCCCCATTTAAGGGTGAGATTTTCCACATCACACCCAAAAGATCTAACCAACGATGTACTTTATACCATGGCCATGTACGAGAATATCTGCAACCATATACATCTGCCGGTTCAGTCGGGATCCGATAGAATTCTTAAGCTGATGAATAGAAAATATACCCGTGCCGATTATCTGGATAGGATAAACGCCATCAGGGAAATTATTCCCGACTGTGCCATATCAACCGATATTATTACAGGATTCTGCACCGAGACAGAAATTGACCACGATATGACACTCAGCCTTATGGAGGAAGTGGGATTCGACTTCGCCTTCATGTTTAAGTATTCCGAAAGGCCAAATACAAAAGCGGCCACAAAGCTGGTTGATGATGTACCCGAAGAAGATAAAACCCGAAGGTTATCGGCAATCATTGAACTACAAGGGAAACTATCGGAAAATAGCAAGCGCAACGATATTGGCAAATGTTTCGAAGTGCTAATAGAGGGGGAATCTAAGAAATCGAAGGATCAATACTTCGGCAGAACAACTCACAATAAGGTTGTAGTTTTCCCGAAAGGAAATTATAGGGTTGGAGATTTTGTTTTCGTAAAAATTCACGACTGTACACCGGCCACCATGATTGGGCGAATTGCCAGCGAAGACGACGTAAATTAAAAATCCCGCCTTAGCCTAGCCATATAAAATCCGTCGAAACCACTATCGTATGGTGAGATTTTTTTTTCATCCTCTAGAACAAAGCGTCCGTTTGAGCCTTCAATGAACTGCCGTACCTGCTGTTCATTCTCCGAAGGAAGGATGCTGCATGTTGCATAGACCATCTTCCCTTTCGGCTTAACCATTACCCAGTAACGGCTAAGAATATCGGACTGAATTTTCTTTAATTCATCGATCCGGCTAAGGGTAAGCCTCCACTTTGAATCCGGATTTCGCCTTAAGACGCCGAGCCCTGAGCATGGAACATCTAGCAACAGCCTATCGGCACTATCCTTCAGCCGTTTAACCGTTTTGCTCGATTCAATAAACCTTGTCTCAGCGTTGGTTGCGCCCGCTCGCCTTATCCTTCTGCGCAATTCGGTTAATTTCCACTCGGCATTATCCATTGCTATTATCCTCCCTTTATTTCCCATTATACTGGCGGCATGTAGGGTTTTACCTCCGTTACCCGCGCAGGCATCAATTATCCGCATACCCGGCTCAACCTCCAAGAAAGGAATTACCTGCTGCGATGAATGATCCTGCTGCTCGAACATCCCCAGCCGGAATGCTTCCGACTTAAAAATATTTACCCTGCCACTTACATGAATTGCATCGGGAATATCCATTGCAGAAACCTTATAGTGTTCCCGCTTCAGCCATCCAATCAACTCTTCGCGGCTAGTTTTCAACCTATTTGCCCTAATTATTAATTCGGGTGATTTATTTAAAGCATCTAGCTCTATCGCCCATCTACTGCCCAACTCTTCAAACCCCAATTCATCGAGCCAATTTGGGATGGATTGTGATATGGCCCTTGTTGATTTTACCTGTTGAACACTGTTTTTTACCTTTTTTTGATAACTTGGCGTTACTGCTCCTCGCAAAAGCGTTACATCAAAGTTTAAGGCTAGGTAATTAGTAACCGCATTGCGGTACTGGTTGCCAAAATTCACATGCCCAGAAAATTTAAGTTCGTTGAGCAAGCGCCACCACCGCACAACGCCGTGTAATATCTCCACAAAAAAAACTTTCTCAGATTGATCCCAATTTTTATGCTGCTTTAGCCAGAATGATGTAACCTTATCCAGGGAACGTTCTTCCTGAATAACTTCTTCTACGCCTGTTGCAATAGCCTCAACAACCCTCAACATATAACATGACTTTGCCGTAATAAACAGAAAAAGGCCGGATTACTGGCCTTTAATCATCGCAGTATTTCTATTATGCCCTAAAATCACATTAGCTTATTATTAAACTCCGACTTCAACATTCCTTTATCATCAAACCATTCTGCAAGTCCGTAAAAAGCGCCAGCCGTTCCTTTATGAGAAAATTTATTGATGGTTTTATCATATTTTGTAAGCCGGGTTAGGTTTGTTGAAATTGCCATTCTCACCCTATTTTTATCAACTGCAGGGATATTTAAGCGTTCCATAGCCGCAAGGGTTAACGAATTGGATAGCATTAACGATTTCTTTGATCGTAAAATATCGTAAATTAAATCTATCCATTTTACCTTTTCTTCGCCTTTCCCTTTCTTAATGGATTTTCTAATGGGTTTTTCCTCAAGCTTTTTTTTAGGGCTTTCTACTTTAACCTTAGGTTTTCTTCCTCGCCTTTTAGGAAGTTTTGCCACCTCTTCTTTATCCACTTTCTGAACCTGAACGGTAGGCTTTCCCCCTCTTTTTTTAGGTTGAACGTCACTTTTAACGTCTAACTTTTCAGTAGTAACTTCTCCCTTTATGGGCAAAGAATTACCTTCGGTTAATTTCTTTAGAATTGCCTTTAAATTTACAATTCTTCGCTGAGCCCGGTCTATTTCCGATTGATAAAGGTCAACCAAATCGTTGACTTCATTCTGAGTAAGAGAAATTTTTTTCATTGGCAGTTAATTTATTTATGGAAATTGGTTTTATGTTAGGAGAAAACAAATCCTCTAAGTTGTTCATTTAGATAGTTTCAGCATTTAAAAGTTACAAATATAAGTAATTTATTAAATAAATCAACAGTTTAATTCCACTAAACCACATTTAATAGCCTGCAAGACATTGGTTTAAAAACATTATGTTATTAAAAGTATTATGTAAATATGTCAAAAACCAAATTGCTATGTAATTTTATAAGAAACACACAGAACCCAATATTGCTTAAGGTACGCATCAGATTTATTACTCCTAAAAATTAAAAGACGAACTGCTGGGTATCAAAATCCTCGATATCCATAAATTATAATTTTATCAATTAAAAATCTTTTAAAAAAAAGCTGTACAAATTGCATTTCAATGATTAAAATCATATTTTTGTAATGAACAAACTAACTAAATACTCATAAACTATGAAACGATTCGCACTTTTTCTAATGGTTGCTGGTATGCTTTCGATGGTTGCATGTAAATCTGCCCCTAAAAAAGAGGAAGCAACAAAAACTGAACCCGCAGTTGAACAGGTTGATACAACGCAAACAGGAGAAATGGAAGTAACACCTCCTGATACAACAAAACAATAACCATTAAAATCAAACATAAAAAACACCTTAAAAGTATTAAGGTGTTTTTTTATGTTTTTTCAATTATGGGCTTTATTGTAATATTTAATTCGTTCAGCTGTTCATCCCTTATTGCTGAAGGAGAGTCTATCATAACATCTCGCCCTGCATTA
Source organism: Bacteroidales bacterium (assembly GCA_050180015.1). Taxonomy (GTDB): domain Bacteria; phylum Bacteroidota; class Bacteroidia; order Bacteroidales; family Tenuifilaceae; genus JBFXEO01. Next base: position 35,644 of record JBFXEO010000003.1, read on the forward strand.
TTTTTGGGGAAAGCAATGTAATCCCGAATTGAATCGGAACCCCCAACAAGAGAACATAGCCTATCGAAACCAAAGGCAATGCCACCATGCGGTGGAGCGCCGTACCTAAACGCATTAAGGAGAAATCCGAATTGCTTTTCCGCGTCACCTTCTGTAAAACCCAATGTTTTGAACATTTTCTGCTGGAGTAATTTTTCGAAGATTCTTATGGAACCCCCGCCGATTTCTACGCCATTAATAACCAAATCGTACGCATTGGCACGAATTGCAGCAGGATTAGAGTCGAATAAGGAGGCATCCTCTATATTTGGAGCGGTAAATGGGTGATGCATGGCAAAGAAACGCTTTGCCTCCTCATCCCACTCAAGTAAGGGAAAATCAACAACCCAAAGTGGGACAAACTTGTCTGTAGGCCTCAAACCCAATCGGGTTCCCATTTCAAGCCGCAATTCGCAGAGTGCTGCTAAGGTTTTTTTCAATTTCCCCGCTAAAATCAATATCAAATCGCCGGGTTTTGCACCCATTAGGCCGACTATACCACGCAAGTCCTCCTCTGAGTAAAATTTATCCACCGTTGATTTTACATATCCGTCATCGCCATAACGGATATATACCAAACCACTAGCCCCAATCTGTGGGCGTTTAACGAATTCGGTTAATTCATCGAGTTGTTTCCGGGTATAGTTGGCGCATCCGGAGGCGCATATTCCGCCAGCGTATTCCGCACTATCAAACACACCAAACCCCTTTCCCTTTACCATTGCCGATAAGTCAACAAACGGCATCCCAAATCTTAGATCGGGCTTATCGGATCCATACCGGCTCATGGCCTCTTGGTATGACATGCGGGGAAATGGTTGATCAAAATTAATTCCCTTCACTTTGGCAAAAAGATGCTTTACCAGTCCCTCAAAGGTATCTAGCACATCGTCCCGTTCTACAAAGGACATCTCACAGTCAATCTGCGTAAATTCTGGTTGGCGATCTGCCCTTAAATCCTCGTCCCTAAAACATTTAACTATCTGGAAATACTTATCGAATCCGGCAACCATCAGCAATTGCTTAAATGTTTGGGGCGATTGCGGCAACGCATAAAACTCTCCATGGTGAATACGCGATGGAACCACAAAATCACGGGCCCCTTCGGGTGTCGATTTAATGAGGAATGGCGTTTCAACTTCCAGAAAACCAATTCTATCAAGATATTTGCGAATCTCCTGTGCCATTTGATGCCTTAGCATTAAAGCATTTTTTACCGGATTCCTGCGTAAATCCAGGTATCGGTATTTCATTCTTAGCTCATCGCCCCCATCGGTTTCATCCTCGATGGTAAACGGCGGTAAATCGGAAGCATTTAACACCCGTATCATCTTTGCATGCAATTCAACCTCTCCGGTGGGCGTTTTTAAATTTTTACTTGACCGTTCAACAACATC
>JBFXEO010000004.1:0-35648 GCA_050180015.1 Bacteroidales bacterium
TCATCTCTCCCTCCAGTACAGGCGATGCATAAAATTTTTTAACTCCGCCCCCGGCGACTCCGGGCTGGCCTTTTTCAATAACTTTAAATTTAACTGCCATTGGTTTATATATTTAAGGTTAATAATAGCCGGAAAATACTATGCAACCTACCCGGCATTAGGTTAATTCGATTTTTCATTCGCTACCTCCACACAGCCAAAACCCATGCTGTTTTTTTCGCCAAAACCGGAAGAGTACCCTACCCGCAATAGCTCCGGTGCCAGCTTAATTTTAAAACGGTAAGCATATCCTATCACCCTGGTTTGCTCTGCCGTTCCAGCCTTAATGGTAATGCCATGCTTACGCGGCAGCGAGAGTAGCTCAAAACCCAGGGCATGGGTTCCTACAAAACTGCCGCCATAAAACACCTTGTACTTCTGCAGTAGGTTATGCTGCAGCCTCGACGCCGTACCAACCTCCGATGGGGCCGTGTAATGAGGGGCTCCATTACTTCCCCGGACAGACAATACAATCGGCGACATTGCCTCAAATACCATAGTGTCGGTGAATGCCGGGTCAGGTATCAGCTCAACGGAACTTACCCTAAGTTCTACCCTGCTTCTGCTATCGCCCAGCACAAAATGCTGATTTGCAAAAACTCCCCGAATAAACTCCTCGGTCGATTTCTCGGGCAAAAACGAGAGCACAACCGATATTACCCCCGATTGGATATGAATTCTATCGGCAATAACCCTTTTATCGGCAATAAGCAGGCGCGAAAAGGTAAACAGCCGGAACTGCTTGTTCCCGTCGGCAAATCCATTCCGATGAAGCCAACTGGCATACTCCCTGTTACCCTTTGCAATGGTATGGTATATCCACGCCGATGTTTCATACTGATAGTTGATGGGAATTGTTGGGTTTCCATGGCCAAGAACTTCGAGGCTTATACGAAATCGCATTTACCAAAATTTTTGTTCATTTATTCGAAGTTATAAAAATTTTAGCATACCGTTTTACATTTCGGGTAGCTTTTTTAGGAAGCGTTTGAAACCTCAGCATATTCGCTGAAGGAATTAAAAAAAAGTCAGAATCCGGGGTTAAAATGTAAAATGTCATCCCAGAATAGCCCCCGTACCGGCTAAAGGGAAAGTAAGGCGAGTTTGGCAGGGCCATTCGGGTGCGTGTAAAATCAACCCGGGGGATTGTAGCTTCATTCTATTCCGTTTAGTTAAAGTTACGGGAGGTACGAAAACGGCCCAGCCTTAATTAAATGAAGAATTTCATCTCTGGCGGATTTTGCCCCAGCCCATAAAAACAGAAAACGGGTACCGTAGGTACCCGTCTCATTCTTAACCCTTAACCTAAAACCAAACCTAAACCTAACTTCAAAACTAAAAGTCTATGAAAAACTTCTTCGTTCTAAATACACTGCAAAGATAAACCCGGGTAAGCTAACTCGGGTTAAATGGTCGTTAATAAAAGTTAATCTTTATGTTAGCCCCCAAAATCATCAAATGCAATCATTTCCTGAGGAACTCCCAGGTTGTAGAGCATTTTTTGAACTGCCTCGTTCATGGCCGGAGGCCCGCAAAGGTAGTATTCAATATCCTCGGGGGCATCGTGCTTGCAGAGGTAGTTATCGTATATTACCTGATGGATAAAACCAACGTACCCGCTCCACCTATCCTCCGGCTTTGGTTCCGAAAGGGCAATATGGAATTTAAAGTTGGGGAAATCCTGTTCTATTTTGTGAAAATTATCCTCGTAGAATATCTCACGTCTGGAGCGTGCCCCGTACCAGAAAGTGGCCTTACGGTTTGTCTTAACGGTATGGAACTGGTGGAAAATATGCGAGCGCATGGGGGCCATCCCGGCACCGCCTCCAATAAACATCATTTCGTTCTGGGTATCCTTAACAAAGAATTCACCGTAAGGGCCAGAGATGGTAACCTTATCGCCCGGCCTGCGGGAGAAAATAAAGCTGGAGCAAACACCAGGGTTAACATTCAGAAAGGCGTTCCGCTCCCGGTCCCACGGTGGCGAAGCAATACGGACATTTAGCATGATGATATTATCCTCCGCCGGATGGTTCGCCATGGAGTATGCCCTAAAGGTTTCCTCGGTATTTTTCATCTTCAAATTCCACATTCCAAACTTATCCCATTCATCGCGGAACTCCTCCTCCACATCAATATCCCGAGAAAAATCAACCTCCAGCTTCGGAACATCTATCTGGATATACCCGCCGGATTTAAAGTGTAGCCGTTCTCCCTCGGGCAGCTTTACCTTGAACTCCTTGATAAAGGTTGCCACGTTTCGGTTCGATATCACCTCGCACTCCCACTTCTTAATGCCCATTACCTCTTCGGGAACATCAACCGCCAAATCCTCGCGGACTTTAACCTGGCAGCCCAGCCGCCAATGATCGTTCTGCTGCCTACGGGTAAAAAAGTTTACCTCGGTGGGCAGTATGCTACCGCCACCTTCCACTACACGGCATTTGCACATCCCGCAGGTACCGCCACCTCCACAGGCCGATGGTAAAAAAATACCGCTGTTACTTAGCGTGGCAAGTATAGAGCTACCCGGTTCTACCTCCAGTATTTCTGTACCCTCATTGATATTTATTTTGACATTGCCCGACGGCGTTAACTTTTTCTTGGCGTAAAGCAGGATACCCACCAGAAGAAGAATTACCATCAAAAATACAGCTACGGCACCTAAAACTATTGAACCGCTATTGGTAAGTAATATCATAATTTTTGTACTTTTTTCGGTTTACAACTACAGCTTAATCCCCATGAAGGTCATAAAGGCAATGCCCATTAGCCCGGTAAGAATAAAAGCAATGCCCAAACCTCTCAGGGGCTTAGGGACATTGGAGTATTTAAGCTTCTCGCGGATGGCCGCTATGCTAACAATGGCCAGGAACCAGCCAACTCCCGATCCAAAACCAAAAACGGTAGCCTCGGCCAGGGTTTCGTACTCCCGCTCCTGCATAAATAGCGATCCTCCCAGGATTGCACAGTTAACGGCTATAAGCGGAAGAAATATGCCCAGTGCATTGTACAGCGAGGGGGAATACTTTTCTACAACCATCTCCACCAGCTGAACCATCGACGCAATAACGGCGATGAACATGATAAACGACAAAAAACTCAAATCGAGCGAAGCGAGGCTTTCATCGAGCCAGCTTAATGCCCCCGGAAGTAGCAAATACTTGTTGAGCAGGTAATTCACCGGAACCGTAATCAGCATCACAAATATAACCGCTACGCCCAAGCCTGTAGATGTTTTCACCGTTTTCGATACTGCCAGGTACGAACACATACCCAAAAAGTACGAGAATATCATGTTATCGATAAAAACCGACCGGACGAATATATTTATCAGATTTTCCATGGTTGCAATATATTTGAATTATTCCTCCAAAAGTTTTTTGTTCCTGCTCCGCTGAATCCATATAATAATACCTACCAGAATGAGCGCCATGGGAGGTAGTATCATCAGCCCGTTATTCTCGTAAAAACCACCATTCTTCACGTAGTACGATTCAGGTATAACGCGGTAGCCCCAAATGGTGCCGGCACCCAGCAGCTCCCGGAAAAACGAAACAACAATAAGTATTAACCCGTAACCCAGCCCATTTCCAATTCCATCGAGGAACGATGGCCACGGCTTGTTGCCAAGCGCAAAGGCCTCCAGCCGCCCCATCAGAATACAGTTGGTAATAATAAGCCCAACAAATACCGACAGCTGCTTGCTGACATCGTAAACGTAGGCCTTCAGTATCTCATCAACAAGAATAACCAGCGCAGCAATTACAACAAGCTGTACAATGATCCTTATTCTGTTGGGAATGGTATTGCGGATCAGCGAAATAATCAGGTTCGAAAAAGCAGTAACCACCATAACAGAAACAGCCATAACGAATGCCGGTTTCATCTTTACGGTAACCGCCAGGGCCGAACAAATGCCCAGTACGAGAACTGTAATCGGATTTTTAGAGTTTACCGGATCGGTGAGCAACTTCAGGTTCTTCGCCGAGAACCAAGGCTCTTTTTCCTTCATATTAGTCATGGCTTAATTTCTTTTGATTACTAAAAAACGATTGGTAGCCGCCCAGACAGCTGGAAAGCATTGCCTCAAGCCCCCTGCTTGTGATTGTTCCGCCCGATATGGCATCTACAGCGTGTGGATTTTGCTTATCGGCACCACCCTTTACTACCGTAATGGAAACGAACGATCCGTTGCTGTATATCGATTTCCCCACAAACTGTGCCTGAAACTCCAGCGTAGCAATTTCGGCACCTAAGCCCGGGGTTTCGCCCTGATGGGCAAAGGTTGCCCCGTAAATTGTATCCATGTCATCGTTCAGCGCAATGTACCCCCAAATTGGGCCCCAAAGTCCCCTTCCCCGTAAAGGGAATATGTACTTGGTACTACCATCATCCAGGGTAGCCCTGTAAACTGGCAGGTTACGCTGCTCCAAAGGTTTTGAGAGTTCTACCTTCATGTCAATACCAAAGGCGTTAACGCCATCAAGCCGTTCGCCCCTAGAGTTTACCGCGAATAGTTCAACGATGTACTTTGTAAAAGTATCGGAAACAAACTTGTGCTTGTTGGCAGCCTTATCGGCACCATCGGCCTTACCGATAGATTTTAGTATGTCTATTTTTTTCTCGGTTTCCTTATTCTTTTCCTGCGCCGGCTTTAGCGATGTTGCTGCAACGGCAAGCAGTATGGCAACCAGCATAACCATTCCCGACGCGTACAGGAAGGTGTAACGGTTGCTATTCCTGTCTATTTTTTTTCCTATTAATCCCATGGTAGTTCACATTATAAGTTTGCAACCTTTTTACCCCTTCGCATACGCCTCCCAATATTAGCCTGCACCACGTAGTAGTCAATTAGCGGTGCAAAAGCGTTCATCAGCAAAATTGACAGCATCATACCTTCGGGGTATGCGGGATTTAGTACCCTTACCAGAATGGCAAGAAATCCTACAAGGAAACCGTATATCCATTTACCGGTGCTGGTTTGCGAAGCGGTAACAGGATCGGTGGCCATAAATACAGCCCCAAATGCAAAACCTCCCATGATTAAATGCTGCCATGCAGGGATTTCCATGTAAGGGTTAACCGCAAAGAAATTAAAAAGCAAGCCGGCAAATAAACCGCCAAATGCAACGGAAAGCATTATTTTCCAGCTGCCAACGCCAGTAGCTATAAGTATAATGGCTCCAATAAGAATGGCCAGGGTTGATGTTTCGCCAATTGAACCCGGAATAAAACCCATGAACATATCGTACACTGAGGGAAGCTTATTCATCTGGTATGCCGCTGCATTGGCCAGCGGGGTTGCACCGGAAAAACCATCGACCATTTGCTGGGCGTGTGCTATTCCCGCCACCCAAACCTTATCGCCCGACATGTGCGATGGATACGCAAAAAACAGGAATGCTCTGGCCAGCAAGGCCGGATTAAATACATTCATTCCGGTTCCGCCAAAAACTTCTTTCCCTATAATTACCGAAAATGCCGTGGCAAGGGCAACCATCCATAACGGAACGTTTACGGGCAAAATCAACGGGATAAGTAGCCCCGTAACCAAAAAGCCCTCGTTAACATCGTGCCTGCGTACCTGTGCAAAGATAAACTCTATGGATAACCCCACTGCGTAACTAACAACAATAATAGGTAGAACTTTTAGAAATCCATAAATAAAGTTTTGCCACAAAGTCCACGTTTCGCCAACCATTAATGAGTGCTGGTAGCCAGCATTCCACATTCCGAAAAGCATGGCGGGTAACAATGCCGTAATTACAACAGTCATTGTACGTTTCATGTCTATGGAATCGCGGATATGGCTCCCCTTTACAGTAACTTTATCGGGGACAAAAAGAAATGTTTCAAACGCATCGAAGGTAGAATGGAACATTCCAAGTTTCCCTCCCGCCTCAAAATTAGGTTTAATTTTATCGATATAACGCCGTAATGCCTTCATTGGTTGAAGTGTATTAATTTGCTAACTTAACTCTTTAATCATAGTATTTATACCCTCACGGAGTATTTCCTGCACCTCGATCTTGGATGTACAAACGTACTCGCAGAGCGCCATATCCTCCTCCACAACCTCATAAATGCCCAGCTGCTCCATGCGGTCAATATCATTAGCCAGAATAGCCTTTATAAGATATACCGGGTAAATATCCATGGGGAAAACTTTTTCGTACTGCCCGGTAAGCACGTAAGCCCGTTGGCCCCCATTAATATTAGTATCGACTCTGTACTGTTTCCCGGGCATTAATTTCGAAAAGAAAGTGCGCGATGCGCTGAACTTACTGAACCCGGGCAACATCCATCCCAAAAATTCATGATGGTTACCCTCCGGGATCACGGTAACCATACTATCGTAGAACCCCAAAAATCCAAGGGTCTCAACCCTTGTTCCGGTTAACACGTTCCCGCTGATTACTCTCCGCTCAGTATCGGATTTAACCAGGTTCTCACGAATAATACTATCGACCCGGAAGCCGGAAATTAACCTGTAATAACGAGGTTTCAGCACCTCTGATCCTGCCAGGGCAATAACCTTTGTTGCATCATAAATTCCCTTTATAAACAAACGGCCGATAATGATAACATCTAACGGGTTAATCACCCAAACTACTTCTCCCTTACTTATCGGATCCACATGATGTATTTGTACTCCCACGTTGCCGGCAGGGTGTGGCCCCGAAAAATACTGGCGTTCCACATTCTTTGCCTTGGCAAATACGCTCGAAGCCGGATAGTTAGCGTCTATTCCAAGGTGTATTTTCCCGCTGGTCAACTTCTTCAGCGCGTCTATGCCTGCCTGAAAAGCCTCGCCCTCACCATTTACTGAAAAATCCATATCGGGAGCTAGCGGAGCCGTATCGAAACAGGAAATGAATATCGATTTTGGCGTATCTACGGGGTTGGCTATAATTCCATAGGGGCGCTGCCGGATGTAGGGCCATGCTCCAGATTTTAGCAGCCTATCCACAATTTGTTCCCTAGACAACCCCGAAGGATTGACTACTTCAAATTTTTCGTATTCTACGCTTCCAGTAGTTTTTACAACAACTTCGAGGATTACCCTCCTATCGCCCCGGCGAACCTCAACAACCTCGCCGCTTACCGGGGAGCTGAAGGTTATATTGGGCCTATACTTATCGTGAAACAGCGGAGTACCGGCCTTAACCATATCGCCAACCTGTACCTCCAGCTTTGGTGTTAAACCGGGAAAATCCGTTGGCTTAACCGCATACGTTTCTGCCATATCGACACGGGCAAGAACTCTTTCCGGTTGCCCGGCCAGCGGTATGTTCAAACCCTTTTTTATCTTAATTACTTTCGACATACTGTTCGAAATTTTTATTTTGACATAAAATTAAGCATTTGTTTAACCCGACAAGAAATTGGTACTACCCTTTTTTAAAAGGGAATAACAGCATTCAATTCCACAGGTAACAACAGGATTGAGAAAAACGATAATTATATTCCACCCGCTGCCCGTAAATTTGGACGTAAAAGTAATATCTTTGAAAATAAAATATAAATTTTTTCGGATGAAGTTTAAAAATATCTGCATATCTTCATATCTAAGAGTGGTAATGCTGATCCATACTCTGCTATTACTGACGACGGTCTGTTACGGGAATAACAACGCTTATGGGATAAAAAATGTTCTGCATCAACCTAAAATTTACGATAATTTTTATGCACCATCCATAAAATCTGTTAAAACATACCGTACCGGACGTGATTTGAACAATCCCATAGCAGAGCTCAACAGCAATGAGAGCATTACCGTTGAGTTTGACGATCTGTCGGAGGAAGCTACTTCGTTCGACTATACCATAATTCATTGTACCTACAGCTGGGAAAGGTCAGATTTAATTTTTATGGATTACTGTGATGGCTTTGAATATAACCGGGTTGAAGATTACCATAGCTCGGTGGGAACCACGGCATCGTATGTACACTACGCCCTAAACTTTGCGAACAGCAATATAAAGCTGAAACTTTCCGGGAATTACGTTGTACAGGTTGTAGATAGCTACGACCACAGCAAGGTTATCCTTCAGCAACGCTTCATGGTGGTGGAGCCAATACTATCGATGAAAGCCCTGGTTCGGCAACCACTCGTGCAGGATTTGCTTAAAACATCGCAGCAGGTTGAGCTGGAGGTAAACTACTCGCCACTGGGGAATATCGACCCCAACAACGATATTGTCACCGTAATTTGCCAGAACAACCAGGCCGACAACTCGCTGGTTGGCATTCATCCTACCTACATATCGTCGGGAAATATACGCTACACCGCTCCCAGCGCCTTAATATTCGATGGATGTAATGAGTACCGGAATCTTGATCTTAAATCGTTTTACTATCAAACTTCCAAAATACAACAAATCAAAAGTTACGGCGGGGAATTTCATGTAAGCCTAGCACCCGATAAGGATAACCGCAACGGTGACTACGTCGAAAGTCCCGATTTAAACGGCAAATTCATAATTAAGCGGGATGATTCCAACGATAGCCAAACAGAAGCCGAATATTCGTGGGTTTACTTTTCGCTACTAACACAACGGCAGGATAGTGCCGATGTTTACCTTTACGGAGAAATGACGGGCTATACCCTTGACCCCGCTTACAAGCTAAACTTCAACTACCGGAACGAGGGTTATGAACTCAGGGCACAGCTGAAGCAGGGCTACTACAACTATAGGTATGTAACGGTTAACAAAAGTACCGGAACAATTAGCCACGCACAGCTGGAGGGAAACCACTTTGAAACCGAGAACAGCTACCAGGTTACGGTTTACTACAAATCGCCGGGTATAAGGTACTGGAGGCTGGTAGGAATTAAAACAATAAGCAGCAGATACTCCAAAGGGTAACCCTTGTTTCCGGCTAGCAAGCTATTCTGCAGGTTAGATAACCCTCTGCGTTGTACTCAAGCAGCTCTACCCTCACAATTTTACCCACCAAATCTTTACTGTAGGGGACTCCAACCTTGATGTAATTACCGGTAAAGCCAAACATCAACCCACCCTTACGGGCCGATTCAAAAAGTACATTCTGAAATGTTCCAAGATACCGTTTGTAAAAGTCGGCTAAAAGTTCTTCGGACAATTTACCCAGCGTAGCAGCGCGACGTTTCAAATCCGAAGAATTCACCTTACCCTCCATTTCCGATGCCGGGGTATTAGGCCTCTCTGAATACGGGAAAACATGCAGAAACGATGGTTTTAAGCCTGCTATAAAGTCATACGCATCGGCAAAATCGGCCTCCGTTTCGCCGGGGAAGCCAACAATTACATCAACGCCAAAAAAGGTATCGGGCATCAACTCACGGATCAACAAAACTTTCTCAGCAAATAATTCCCTGCGGTAACGCCGGCGCATCAAGCCAAGGATTCTGTTCGAACCCGACTGTAGCGGAATATGGAAATGATGCTGAAATTTTTGCGAATGAGCCACAAATTCGGCTACTTCTCTTGTTACAAGGTTAGGTTCAATGGACGATATCCTATACCGCTCAATTCCATCAACCTGCTCCAGCGGCCTTAGCAAGTCCAGAAAACTTTCACCCGTAGATTTCCCAAAATCACCGGTATTTACACCCGTTAAAATAACTTCCCGGATATTTTGCCGTGCAATTGCCCGTGCCTGCTCTACAATTTCTGCTATGGGCATATTCCTGCTCTTACCGCGTGCCAAGGGAATTGTGCAGTAACTGCAATGGTAATCGCAGCCATCCTGAACTTTTAGAAACGAACGGGTACGATCACCCGAAGAGTAGGCCGGGAAAAAGTCGTTGACGGTATCCACATCGCAGCTGTAAACCTTAACGCTAGTGCTTTCCCCCTTCATATTCAGCAACTGTGGAATGCTAAACTTTTCCGAGGTTCCTACAACCAAATCAACGCCATCAATTTTAGCAATTTCGTCGGGTTTAAGTTGGGCATAGCAACCTGCAACAGCAACCAACGCGTTGGGCGACTTTGTTACAAACTTTCTGATTGCCTGACGGCACTTTTTATCGGCATGTTCGGTTACCTAGCAGTTATTTATCACGTAAATATCGGCCTCGGCATCGGGCGAAACCCTTTCGAAACCCATTTCGGTAAACTGACGGGCAATGGTGGATGTTTCGGAAAAATTTAACTTACAACCCAGCGTGTAAAAGGCAACCCTTTTTCTCCCCTCAACCATTTTATTTTTTTGCAAAAATAATAGAATTTTCTGTGAGGAGCTCGGCCACGCCAATAACCCTCCATTCAATGTAATTTTTCTTTAAACCCAGATGAAATTGGGATGCTTACAAAAAAGGGTAAAGTGTTTGCTTTGCCTTGTTCGTTTTTTTCGCTCCCCCGGGGGCAACCGCGGTATATTTTACGTAAAACTTGGGGTTATTGCCATTTTTCCTCCTGATTTATAAACGCCGGCTTCGCTTCGCTTAACTTGCTTTAGCTGTCCCTGCTCCCTTTGCTTACGGCTGAACTTTCGCCCTGTACTCCCGGTAAAGCATGTGTATAATACCATCGGACACGCCAATGGTAGGGACAATTACCTGCTTAACGCCAGCCCATTTCATTACCTTTAGATAGAGCTTTGATGCGGGAATAATAACATCGGCCCGGTCGGGGTTCATCCCCAGAATTTTTATACGCTCGTCGAGCGTGTAGTACTCCAAAAATTTATAGAGCTCCTTAAACTCACCGTATAAAAGTGGGCTATTTTCGGTTTTCCCCGATAGCTTATATATTTTATTGATATTACCTCCTGATCCAATAATTTTTGGATCTCGTTTCTTTACATTCAGGCCTTTGAGCCAGTTTTTCATATCGTCGAAACTCTCCTTGGAAACCTTCCCGTTCAGCATTCGGAGCGTACCTATGTCGAACGACCGGGACGATACATTAAGGCTATTCTCGAATAGGGTGATTTCTGTGCTGCCACCTCCCACATCGACGTACAGGTAAAGGCCGGAATCGTTTATTTTTTCTACTATTTCATTTGAATATATAATTTCGGCCTCGCGCTTTCCGTCTATAATTTCAATACTTATCCCGGTTTGCTCAAAAACATGGTCAACAACCTCCTTGGAATTTTTAGCCTCGCGCATGGCCGACGTAGCACAAGCCTTAAATGCCAGCACATCTTCAACTTCCATAAGGTTGCGGTAGGCAGCCATAGTTTTTACCAGCTTTTCAACTCTTTGTTCGGAAAGCGTTCCCGTGCTAAAGGCATCCTCGCCCAGCCGAAGTGGTATTCTAATCAGCGACGATTTTCTGAAAATTGTATTGCTTCCATCCTCTACAACATTGGCCAAAAGTAAACGAACTGCGTTCGATCCTATATCAATTGCTGCAAACTTTAAGATATTAACCATTAGCTCGTTCCTTTCCTAGCTCCCTTTGCCTGTAGTATTTATACAATTCAATTTGTGAACGGAAAATCGGCTCGCCTTCAGCCCTAAACTTATAATTATTGTTTTGTTTATGGTTAATTATTCTGGACTTAATGTTATCCTTTAGGGCGTAATTAATAATTGTTCTAAGTTCGCCTTTTAGCTTTTTATCGTAAACAGGAGCCGCAACCTCTACCCGGTAGTCCAAATTACGGGTCATCCAGTCGGCTGAAGAAATATAGCATAGCTCATCGCCGGCGTTGGCAAAGAAAAATATACGGGAGTGCTCCAAAAATCTATCTATTATGCCGTAAACCTCTATTTTATCGCTTAACCCTTTAATACCCGGAACCAGTGAGCAAACGCCACGAACTACCAGCTTAATTTCTACCCCGGCCCTGCTGGCCTGATAGAGTTTATTTATCATCTCCTCATCTACAAGATTGTTGATTTTGCAGTGGATATACGCAGGTTTTCCCTTTGAGGCATTTTTCATCTCATTCTCTATAAGCATGTAGATTTTACGCCGCATGTTAACCGGCGAAACCAGCAAGTGCTTATAGCTAAAGGTGCGATAGTTAAACTCCAGGAATGTGAATACCTTCTCCACCTCGCCGGTAATTTTTGGGTTAACGGTAAAAAGGTTCACATCGGTATAAAGGTTGGCATTCCCCTCGTGGAAGTTGCCCGTACTTACCGTTGCGTACTTAATTTCCCTACGGCCAATTTTTCTGGTTATAAGGGTCATCTTGCTATGAATTTTTAATCCGGGGATGCCAAAAATAACGTTAACTCCGGCCTCCTGCATCTGCTTAGACCAAAATATATTGGCATTCTCATCGAAACGAGCCCTAAGCTCAACAATTGCTGTAACCTTTTTCCCATTCTGCGCGGCATTCATCAGCGCATGGACAACACGCGACTCCGTGGCAACCCGGTAAAGCGTAATGTATATAGATTTAACCTTAGGGTCAAGGGCTGCCTCCCTGAGCAAATCTACATAATAGGTAAAGCTGTGAAACGGGTAATGCAGCATTATATCGCGTTTGGCAATTGCTGAAAAAATGCTCGGAGATTCCTCAAATTCCCATACTGGTATTGGCGGTAAGGGATCATTGATCAGCTTACTTTTCCCAAAATCGGGGAAACGAATAAAATCCTTGAAGTTATGGTAACGTCCTCCTGGAATTCCAAAATCATCCTCCTCAAGTTCAAGCCCTTTGGCAATAAAGTCGAGCATGTCGGGGGCAATTTTTGAATCGTAAACAAACCTTACGGGCTGCCCTTTTTTACGATTCTTTACGCCCTTGGATATTTTCTCTAGCAAGCTCTCGGAAATGTCATTATCTACATCCAGCTCGGCATCGCGGGTAATCTTAATGGTGTAAGCCTCAAAATGGTCATAGGAAAAAATGCTGAATACATCGTGAAGGCATAGCCGGATTACATCGTCCAGCAGTATTATGTACTGCTTCTCATCGATTTGCGGGAGCACTATAAACCTTGAGATTAAGCGGGTTGGAATCTCAACGAGTGAATACTCCTTTACTTTAGAATTATTCCTGTGCGAAAGTTTAACGGCAAAATATATTGACTGATCGACCAATTCCGGGAAATGCTCCAAGCCTTTCAGCATAATTGGGGCCAAATGCGCTGAAATGTTCTGCTTGAAGTATCGTTTTAAGTATTCCAGCTGGTCAGGCCGAAGGTTCTGTTCATCTATAAGGTAGATGTTCTCCTTGGCCAGCTCTTTAATGATGTCGGCAAAAATCTGATCGAACTTGTTCTGGTACAGTATTATTATCCGCTGAATTTTTTCGAGAATTTTCCGGGGATTCTCTCCCATGATTTTCTTAACACCCTTTTCTACAAACAGTAGTCGCCGTAAGGTTGCCACCCTAATTCTAAAAAATTCGTCGAGGTTGTTTGAAAATATCCCCAGAAATCTTAGCCTTTCAATTACTGGAACTTCGGGATTCTCTGCCTCCTGCAAAACTCTACCATTGAACGATAGCCAGCTTAATTCCCTATTTACGGTTTGAACATTCTTTGCCATAACAATTTAAAATCAAAAGGGATAAAGGTAATACATACAGCCAACCTAAATGCAATCAATATATTATCAAATTGTTAACTTTTGAAGGTTAACCCATTATGTTTAGTAAAAATTGTTGATGAGGCCGCCCCTTTAAGCTAAAATCCGAAACAGTATTTAAGCATGCGCTATAAAGCTTGTATCAAACTCAACCATGTTTAATTTTGAAATGTTGTCCCAGCTGGGTGTATCAAAGTACAGGCAAACAAAACCCGAGGTTGGCAATTCAAAAATAGGCTCAGGGAGAAAGCTGTTGATAAAGTACGATACGGTAGGGTTATGGCCAACTACCATCATACTGCGAATTTCGGGCGACTGGCCGGCAATTACCTTTTTCAGGGTATCCTCGTCGGCCTCGTAAATTTCTTTCTTCAACAATATTTTATCCAACGGAAATCCAACGCCCTCAGCAAAAAGTACAGCTGTGTGTACAGCCCTGTTTGCAGGGCTTGTAAGAATTACCTCAAGCCGGCCCACAACTTGCCGGGCGTTTTTCGTTAACAACGAAACCTCCCTTATACCCTTTGGTTTAAGGGCCCTATCTTTATCGCTTTTTTCCACTTCGCTCCACGAAGATTTAGCATGACGAAGTATAAAAAGTTCTCTCCGCATATAGATACCGTTTAATTTATTGGCAAAAAATCCCTGGGAATAGCTTTCAGGGACTTCTGCTCATTTACAACAAATTGCTGGCCAACTCTGCCAAATAACTCCGCTCGCCCTTAACAAGGTTTACATGGGCAAAAAGTTCCTGTCCGTGCATCTTGTCGGACAGGTAGGTTAATCCGTTCGATTTCATATCCAGGTAAGGATGGTCAATTTGATGTATATCGCCCGTAAAAACTATCTTGGAGCCTTCCCCCGCACGGGTTATAATTGTTTTTATCTCGTGGGGCGTTAAGTTTTGAGCCTCATCAACAATAAAAAATACGTTGGATAAGCTTCGACCCCTGATGTATGCCAGCGGGGTGATTACCAATTTTTCCGTACGTAGCATCTCATCGATGTGCATGTAGTCCTTGCTGGTGGACTTAAACTTATTTTTGATTACAGTCAGGTTATCGAATAGTGGCTGCATGTACGGGCCAATCTTTTCGTTCACATCGCCCGGAAGGAATCCGATATCGCGATTGGACAATGCAACTATTGGCCTAGCCAGAAGTACCTGGTCGAACTTATCCTCCTGATGCAATGCTGCGGCCAGCGCAAGCAGGGTTTTGCCGGTGCCCGCCTTTCCGGTCAAGGCTACAAGCTGTACCTCGGGGCGCAGCAACGCATCAAAGGCAAAAGCCTGTTCGGAGTTACGTGGTTCTATGCCGTAGGCCCTGGTTTTCTCCACCCTGTCAAACTTGGTTGTAACCTTATCGTAATGGGCCAACGCGCTGGACTTATTTCCCTTTAAAATAAAGTACTGGTTGGCATAAGGCTTCAACTTTAAATCTTTGGCCTTTAGCCCCTCGTGAACATCGTACATTTTCTGAATGCTCGCGTCATTCAAACCCTCCACAATTTCAACTTCCTTCTTTAGGGAATCTACATCCTCTACCTTATCGGACAGGTAATCCTGGGCAACAATGCCCAACGATTTGGCTTTCATCCGCAGGTTAATATCCTTGGTAACCAAAATAACGGGCCTGTCGGGGGTGGTTTTGGCAATATAAAATGTAATGGCCAGTATGCGATGATCGGGGCTTTTCTCGGCAAAAGACTCTAGCATTTCGTCGGAGAATGGTTTCCCGGTCTCAATTCTCAATTTCCCCATATCTTTCCCCAGCGGAATTCCCCCGTTGAATAACTTATCGCCGGCAATTTTGTCGAGTTCCCGGACAAACTCACGGGCATGATAGTTTACCATTTCGTTCCCCTTTTTAAAGTGATCCAACTCCTCCAGGGCAACAATGGGGATAACTATATCGTGCTCCTGAAAACTGTAAATACAACGGTAGTCATGTAAAATTACGTTTGTATCCAATACAAAAACTTTTTTGTTTTTTTTGGTAGCCATAAGTCATCATTTAAAATTATCACCTAAATATATGAAAAAAACACCACGGTTGTTTTACGGGAATCCTAAATGTTGTTAATCCGGGAAGAAAAACAAATGAATGGTTACCGGCAAATATCAACCTGTAAAATTCACTAATATTGCAGTTAAATTTTAGATAATGGATTACAGCGAAACGTTAACCTACCTATTCTCGCAGCTGCCCATGTTCCAGCGGATGGGCAAAGCGGCGTATAAGGCCGATCTGGGAAATACCATGCTGCTAGATCGATTCTTTAACCATCCACACACACACTTCAAGTCCATCCATGTGGCCGGGACAAACGGCAAGGGAAGTACATCGCACATGCTGGCATCTATTTTGCAGCGTGCTGGCTTTAAGGTTGGACTTTACACCTCGCCCCATTTAAAGGATTTCAGAGAGCGCATCAGAATAAATGGTACAATGATTCCCGAGGAAGAAGTTACCAAATTCGTGGAAAAGCATAAAGAATTGTTCGATGACGTGAAGCCATCTTTTTTTGAAATGACTGTAGCCCTTGCCTTTTACTACTTTGCCAAGGAAAATATTGATATTGCCGTAGTTGAAGTAGGGTTGGGCGGACGGCTGGATTCCACGAATATAATTACCCCCATCCTCTCGGTGATTACAAACATAGGCCTAGATCATACTGATTTACTTGGTAACACGCTACAAAAAATTGCCTTTGAAAAGGCGGGTATAATAAAACCCAATGTCCCCGTTGTTGTAAGCCAATTTCAACCAGAGGTTTCCGATATCTTTATCGGAAAATCAAAAGAAACCGGTTCAACATTAACCTTTGCCGATTGGCAGTATAAATTAACCGGCACTGAGCAGGGTGAAACTTTACAATCAATTAAACTTGACAACAATGATCTGCCGGAAGTATGGGAGCTGGACCTCATGGGATCGTACCAAAGGTATAACCTGCCCGGAGTTCTTGCCGCGGTAGATATTTTAAGAAAATCGGGTATTAATATTACGCAAAGCACTGTAGCTGACGGGCTAAAATCAGTTCAGGCATCGACCGGATTAATGGGCCGGTGGCAGAAACTTGGCGACATGCCAAAAATATTCTGCGATACCGGGCACAATGTAGATGGTATTACACGGGTAGTAGAGCAAATAGACATAACTCCACACAACAGCCTCCATATAGTAGCTGGAATGGTTGGCGACAAAAACATTGACGGAATGCTGGGCCTTTTCCCCCAGAACGCAACATACTACTTTACCCAGGCTACCATTCCCCGGGCTCTAAATCACCTGGAACTGCAAAAGCGGGCAGGACTGTTTGGTTTAAGGGGGAAGTCCTATCCTACAGTAGGCAGTGCTCTAGCAGCTGCCAAGCAGGCCGCAGGTATAAACGACCTAATTTTTGTGGGAGGTAGCACATTTGTGGTTGCCGAGGTGGTGTAACAGGTTAACAATACTGTAAATGTCCACCCATCCTCCGGTCAAACTCAACGTTCAAATTTCAGGTACACTTAACTTACCCGGGGGACAACATCTTTTAGCAAGGCGAGAAGTAAAATGATCTTAAATTTTTAAAATAAAAATTTGGCGATTACAAAAATTGAGCTACTTTTGCATCGCAAATCGAACGAGATATGCCGTTTTAAAGGTATTGGGAGCTTAGCTCAGCTGGTTCAGAGCACCTGCCTTACAAGCAGGGGGTCACAGGTTCGAACCCTGTAGCTCCCACAAAGAAAATCAACCACTTATAACGTTAATTCGAGGTAGGTGGTTTTTTGTTTGCACACATTAAATTTTATCTTTTTAAGGTAAGGCACAAATTGCAAACTTGCGCCAGCGGCAGGAGAATCATTACTCCTTACAGATTTTTGGTATTCTTCTACGCCCCATCACTTTTTTGTAGATTGTGGTGATTTGTTCGTATGATAAACTCAAATCGCTGCAAACCAGGTACAACCAATCCACTGCGCCATCCCTGTTTTTGAAGACTTGCATTACAGGCAACAACGGATAGTCAAGCCCTTCAAGCCAGACCTCCATGGTTTGCAGTATTGGCTGCAGCGATTCGATGCTTCCATATTCTTTTGCCTTTGGGGTTTGCTAACCCGCCACCATATTTCAAGTTTTGCCCTAACCTAACCCTGTCTTTGCGCAAGATGAGTGAATAATTTAATTGTACTTTTACGCAATGAACGGAACATATCCACAATACATCAAATGCAATTCGCTGGTAGTTGCCACATCGGTCGAAACATCAAACTACTCGGAACACAGCGTATATTATCCCGATCACCTTTTGATATACGTCCGGCAGGGACAGTTTCATTTCCGGCACAAAAACCAGTTGTACACCATCGAAAAGGATGCCTTTTGTCTGATTAAAAAGTACACATCACTAGCCTGTTTTAAAACCTGGGGCGAAAATGAAGACGGTTTCAAAATGATCGCCTTTATGCTGAATGACGAATTTATCCGGAAAGTTTCGGCCAAATTACCTCCTATGCTGAATGAAAAGCAAATCGAGGACAAACCTTTCCTCCCGGTCAGCCCAAATAGCATTTTGCTGGGGTTAATGAGTTCGCTGGAGATTTACATCAGGGGAAAGCAAAATATTGCTCCGGACATTGTTGAGTTAAAGACGCTGGAATCGCTTATCGGCATTGCCCGTGAAAACACCAATATCCTTAACTTTCTCAGCGATTTCTCGCAACCTGCGAAGGCGGAACTGCCTTTGTTCATGGAGCATTACTTCACGCAAAACATATCGCTGAATGAGCTGGCCAAATTGTCGGGACGAAGCATTGCCACCTTTCATCGCGAATTTAAGCGAACCTTCAATACCTCTCCGCACCAATGGATTAAGGAACGACGGCTGCACAAGGCCAAAGAGCTGTTAATTCGAACCAACCGAAAACCTTCGGATATTTATATCGAGTTAGGCTTTGAAGATCTGGCACATTTCAGCCGGTCATTTAAAAAATATTTTGGGAAAAAACCGTCGGAGGTTGCTTCACTCGTCATTTGATATTTTTTGACAAGTAATTTGATTCAAATATGCAACCCAGGCAACGATTAACCGCTTACATTTGATCCATCTAAAAATTAAACAGAATGGTATGGATTCAAAAGTTTGGTTCATTACAGGAACGTCCAAAGGATTTGGAAGGGAGTGGGCGGAAGCCGCGCTGGAACGTGGTGATAAAGTGGCTGCATCAGCAAGAAACCCCGATAGTTTAAAAGAATTACAAGCAAAATACGGCGAGTCTGTTTTGCCGATCCGGCTCGATGTAAAAGACAGGGCGGCTTGTTTCTCTGCCGTCGAAAAAACCGTTTCACATTTCGGACGGATCGATGTGCTGGTCAGCAATGCCGGGTATGGCCATTTTGGCTTTATCGAAGAGCTGACCGAAGCCGAAGCCCGGGAACAGATGGAAACCAATTTCTTTGGTTCATTGTGGGTGATTCAGGCAGCCCTGCCGTTCATGCACGGACAAAAAAGCGGTCATATCATCCAGGTGACCAGCATCGGCGGTGTGGCTACATTCCCTATTTTCGGTATTTACCATGCCTCCAAATGGGCGATGGAAGGACTGTGCGATACCCTTTCGCAGGAAGTGGCCCGCTTTGGCATAAAAGTAACCCTGATTGAGCCGGGTGGTTTCAGTACCGACTGGGGAACCGTATCGGCCAAACACAGCAAACCGCTGGCAGCCTACGATGAACTTAGAAAGGAACGGCAGGCTTTTTCGGCAAAAACGCCGAAAGGCGATCCGAAAGCAACCCGGAAGGCGATCCTGAACGTGGTGGATGCCACTGAACCTCCCCTGCGTTTGTTCCTGGGCTCGTTCCCCTGGCAGGTGATTGAACCGGTTTACCATAAACGACTGGAAACCTGGAAGGAATGGCTTAACGTTTCGAATGAAGCACAAGGTTAATCTCATAAAACAGCTGAAATTTCAGGCTTGAAGTAAACACTAAATTTAAATACAGAACGATGAAAAACCATGAGTTTAACAGCATACCCGTTGCCGATGGCACAGCGCTTGATGCTTACTTTGCCATTCCTGAAAGCGATGAAAAAATCCCGGGAATTATTTTATTACAGGAGGCATTTGGAGTAAACCATCATATTCAGAGCATAGCCGAAAGGCTTTGCGCCGAAGGTTACGCAGTGGTTGCTCCTGACCTTTTTCACCGGACCATCAGGCGACTGGTCGCTCCTTACACTGATTTCTCGGGAGCAATTCCACACCTCCAAGCCATAACAAAGGAAGGACTCTCTTTTGATTTTCGGGCCGTGTATGATTGGTTCCAACAGCAAGAAAATATCCGCAAGGACAAAATCGGCAGTATCGGGTTTTGCCTGGGAGGCAGAGCCTCATTTCTGGCAAATGCCAGGTTGCCGTTAGCTGCGGGAGTGTCCTATTATGGCGGAGGACTTGATCAGTGGACAGATGAAGCCGAAAACCTTCATGGAACTCATCTTTTCTTTTGGGGAGGAAAGGATGAGCATATTACGGCCGAGGCCGTAGAAACAGCCGTTGAAGGAGTAAAGAAAGCAGGTAAAGAATATACCAGTGTCATTTTCTCTTACGCCGATCACGGGTTTCACTGTGATGAACGGAGCAGCTATCATCCTCTTGCGGCCAAAGAAGCCTGGGCGCACACGTTAACTTTCTTTAATTCAAGGCTTAAAAATTAAATAATCAAAAAAAACAAAAAAACTATGATTGCAAGTAAAGGTTATGCAGCAGATAATGCTACGGATGCACTTCATCCATTCAATTTTGATCGCAGGGAAGTCGGGCCACATGATGTGTATTTTAAGATTTTGTATTGCGGCGTTTGCCACAGCGACCTTCACCAGGTACAAAACGACTGGGGCAATACGACTTATCCCCTTGTGCCCGGACATGAAATTGTGGGACGGGTACTCCAGGTTGGGGCCCATGTAACCAAATTTAAAGCCGGTGATCTGGCTGCCGTTGGTTGCCTGGTGGATTCGTGCCAGGAATGCGATAACTGCGAAAAAGGGCTGGAACAATTTTGCCGGAATGGACTAACAGGTACCTATAACGCACACGACAAGCATACCGGCGGGGTAACTTATGGTGGCTATTCAAACCAAATTGTGGTTCATGAAAAATTTGTTCTTCATGTTTCCGAAAAATTACCGCTGGAAGCTGTGGCCCCATTACTCTGTGCCGGTATTACAACCTATTCGCCCTTGCGCCACTGGAAAGTAGGGAAAGGACATCGCGTGGCTGTTGTCGGTTTGGGAGGGCTAGGTCACATGGCCGTAAAATTCGCTGCTTCTTTTGGAGCCGAAGTAACCATGCTCAGCACCTCTCCCGGCAAAGAAAAAGATGCCAAAAAGCTGGGGGCGCACCACTTTGCTTTGACCAAAGACCCTGAGCAGGTAAAAGCCCTTAGCAATAGTTTTGATTTCATAGTTGATACCGTTTCAGCGCCACACGACTACAACCAGTACCTGAACATGCTCGATACCGATGGGGTAATGATCTGTGTGGGAGTACCGCCAGCACCTACCGAGATTTTAGGGTTCAATTTGCTACGCAACCGCAGAAGTATTGTTGGCTCAATTATCGGGGGAATTCCTGAAACACAGGAGATGCTGGATTATTGCGCCGAACATGATATTGTTTCGGATGTGGAGGTAATCCCGATGAACTATATTAACGAAGCATACAAACGCATGCTGAAAAGTGACGTCAAGTACCGGTTTGTGATTGATATGGCGACTTTGTAACGCTACTTTATTAACCCATTACAACCCGTTGCATAAAGGGCTGTACAACATGAATGTTCGGTTTTTATCTTCCCTTCAGGGAAAGGCAAAAACCGGAAATCATGTTCGCCGGGGTTGACACAACCTATTAAAATAATTTCAATGAATACCTACTATTTAAAAGGAAAGAATGCCCTCGTTACGGGGGCCGGAACAGGTATCGGACGTGCTATTGCAAAGCGGATTGCTTCCGAAGGTGCTTTAACCGCGGTGCATTACAGTAAAAGTGAAAAGGCCGCAAAACAAGTTGTCGATGAGATAAAGCAAGCAGGTGGCGACGCTTTTTCGATCAAAGCCGACATCCGGTCAGTTGCCGGGATCAAAATTCTGTTTCAGGAGCTCGGTCAGGAATTCAAATCGCTCAGTGGCTCAGCCAGTTTGGATATACTGATCAATAACGCCGGCGTAAGCTCCGCTTCCGTTTCATTTGAAACCGTGACGGAAGAAGATTTCGACAATGTTTTTGACACCAATATAAAAGGCCTGTTTTTTGTCACACAAACAGCGCTTCCTTTCTTGACGGATCAGGGGCATATCGTCAATATTTCTTCTTTAACCGCGCGTGGTGCCAAGCCCCTTTACTCAGCTTATGCCGCATCAAAGGCCGCGGTCAATTCGTTCACGCTTTCGATGGCCCAGCTGCTCGGAAAAAGAAAAATTTCGGTCAATGCCGTTATGCCGGGTTTTACAGAAACTGACTTTACTAAAAGGCTCACATCTGATCCTGAAATGATGAAGACCCTTTTAGCGGGTGTCGCCTTTGGCAGGGTTGGCCAACCGGAAGACATTGCCAACGCCGTAGCCATGCTCCTCTCTAAAGATGCCGGTTGGATTACCGGACAGCTGATTGAAGTAACAGGCGGAACTAACCTTTAGTGGATTAGATTCCCGGAACAGCAATCGGCAGAAGGTAGCTTTAATGCAGGTAACAATTCTATCGGGAACCTGAAAGATAATCACAGGAATAACTCAACTCAAAAATCATGTTGACAGTGACCAACCAATTTTAAAAACTTAAAACTTGAAGACGGAATTGACCTTGGTAAAAGCGAAATTCGTTATTTTGTTTCACATGCACGATTGGTAGTCTTCCGGAAGTACACAAGCGGACAAAGTCATGCGTATTTCAATTCCACTGTGGTGTGATTGGTAGCAAGCATCTGGGATTCCCCCTTGCCAGAATATAAGCATCACTCGAGTCATTGAAAGTTGAACGAATGCAACACTTGTTTCAGTAAGCCTTTCGTAATCTTTCGACATTCTCCGTTGGAAGGATATCCATGCAAATATCCGTTCAACAATCCATCTTTTGGGCAATACTTTGAACTTTACGGTTTCAGTTCTTTTAACGATTTCCAGTATCCATTCAAACCTCAACCGGGAAGTTTCAATCAATTCACCCCGGTGTCCCCATCGGCAAAGACTTTAGCTATCGCATTCAGGCATTTAGAGACTGTTTCAATTTGATTTTATGGTTCTGTCAGGGACATAATGGCGGTAGAATAAAAATAAATCCGCTCTCTTTTTGTCATAAAATGTTTTAATTTGGAAAAATATTTACATGCCATTAAGATGCAAACAAATGAAATTACCTTACCATATTAAAAATATTGCAAATTTGTCTGCTGAAGCAGAACAAGAGATAAGCACTGTTTTTCAAAGGCATGAATTTTCCAAAGGGCAATACCTTTTTAAGCAGGGTGATGTTTGTAAACATATTTACTATGTAGAAAAAGGCTTGGCCCGTACTTTCTATTACCTGGATAATGGTAAAGAGCTAACAGCATCGTTTTTTGCCGAAAATACATTGATAGTTTTTACCATCACAAGCCAACACGTAATTGTTGCGAATTAATTGAAGATTCAGTTATTTATTCAATTAATTATACCGACATGGAAATAATGCTTGAAAAAAATCATAATATGGCAAAATTTGCATTTCATGCACTGTATGAAATTGCAAAAAAGATGACTGAGTTCATTATCAGCATAAAATTTCAAACGGCACAGGAACGATACAAAACTTTATTACAGGATTATCCTTTTATTTTTCAGAGGGTGCAGCTCAGTTATATTGCCTCGTATTTAGGCATTACACCTGAAACTTTGAGCCGCTTACGGGCAGAAAAAAATTACCTTTCATTTCTTGATTTGTATCAAGAATCCTTTTCTTTCTCCTCCCCAAATTTGCATCATTAACCCAACATGATGCAATCAGAAAATACATTCAGAAAAGAGAAGATTAAACGTGCGGTTTATGATTCTCATTTTGTTTTTATCACCGATGAAAACGGTATTGCTGATACATTCCTAATGCTGAAAACAAAATTATCAAGTTTGCCTGACCTTAATTTATTCTATTCCGGAACAAGTCGAAATCCCTTTTTTCAAACTTGAACTTGAAAATTTTGAAAGACGGTACTCCTCCCAATTTATAGCCTACTATCTATACAGTGAAAATATTGTGATACGTAACGAATTAGTTTTTAATAACCAGATTATAGAAGTTGCTATTAACTGTAATATTTGCCACAACCTCCAGTTTCTCATTTTTGGCAGTTTAGAATTCACAGACCTGATTGTAAATCAACTTCACTTTCTCGGCATCGAAAAAAATCAAATAAGAATACAAACAACAACAAATAAACAAGATGAAAATTAAATATACTTTCATATGGATGTTTATAGCCTTATTCAGCTTAGGTGGATGTAATGGAAGAAAAATTACAGAAAAGGCTACAGTTAATCCCATCCCGGTTAATATACAGAAAGTACAATACCTTTCAGCAAACAAGATAATATCAGTTAGCGGCAATATTGAGGGCAATAAAACCGTGAGATTAGGTTTCCTGGTCGCTGGTAAAATTAATTTCATTGCTGCCGATAAAGGCGAAACAATTGAAAAAGGACAATTACTTGCAAGCCTTGATCCTGAAAGTTATAGTATTGCCAAAGAAATAGCAGATGCAAAACTTGACCAAACACAGGACGATTTTAATCGACTGAGCGAATTATACGGACGGAAAAGCATTTCGGAAAGTGATTATATAAAGATCATTAATAGCTTGAGGGTGGCCAGGGCGGAGCAGCGTTTGCACACAAAGAACCTTGAGGATACAAAGCTATATTCTCCCATTAAGGGAGTATTGTTAAAAAAAGGTGTTGAGGAAGGTGAGATAATTGACAACGGATTGCAATTGTTTGCCGTTTCAGATATTTACACGATAAAAGTTAATGCTTCGGTTCCTGAATCAGAACTGCGTAATATAAAAATCGGTAATCCGGCTAAGGTATTCGTAGCATCTTTAGACTCAAACTTTGTAGGAAGGATTGTTGAGATTGGGACCTTGGCTGAAGCAACTACACGTACATTCCCGGTTAAAATAGAGCTAAACAACTCAAATCTACCACTTCGACCTGGAATGACTGCCGAGATAAAAATTGAGACTGGTAATAAATCTCATTTTATTGCTGTTCCTGCCGGCAGTGTAATACACGATCTGGATAATTCCTCTTTTGTTTATGTTGTTGATAAAACTAAAAATCAAGCGTTTAAGCGCATTGTTGCCCTTGGCAGGATTGAGGGAAATAATATTGAGATTACTATGGGTCTTTTCGATAATGACTTGGTTGTTATTGCGGGACAGAATAAATTAAATAATGGTTCTCCAATCACAATAAAGCAATAGTTATGAATTTCGTAAAGACATCTTTAAAGTATAAACAAGTAACAATTACGGTGTTAGTAATGGCTTTTGCTGTGGGTGTTTATTCTTTATTGACAATGCCGCGCCGTGAAGACCCGAAAATTACTTCACCAACTGGTCTGGTTATTGCTTATTACCCGGGGGCAACAGCAATTCAGGTTGAAGAACAAGTTACCCGTAAAATAAGAGGAATATCTTTTCCAATTTAAGGAAGTAAAAAAAGAAAAAACATATTCAACTACAATGGATGGAGTTGTAGTCGTAAATGTTTGGCTAAATGAAAATTTAAAGAAACCTGAAATCTTCTGGAATAAACTTAGGCACCAATTGCTTGCAGCAAAGGCAATTGAATTTCCCGACGGCGTTAAAGGACCGATTATAAATTCTGATTTTGGCGATACCGAAGCCTTATTAATCAGTATTGAATCGGATGAATCCACTTATACTCAATTAAAAGAATATACTTATAAGCTGGAAGAACATCTGCGTACAATTCCTGCAACTTCAAAAATTAAACGGCTAGGTGGGCAAAAAGAGCAAATAACAGCCTATTTCAATTCTGAAAAACTATCACAATATGGAATCAGCCTCCAGCAGGTGGTAAAAGTTCTTCAATCGCAGAATATGCTTAGTCCAACCGGCTCTATGAAAACAGAACATACAAATGTTTCGCTCTATTCAGAAGGGCTATATAATACAGAAACAGAGATTGAGAACCAGATTGTTGGGACTTCAAATGCCGGAGCAGTAATTAGGCTTCGGGATATTGCCAACCTAAAAAGGGAATATGCTGACCCCACCGAAAATATTACTGTTAATGGGCATAAAGCAATCGTTGTTGCTGTCCAGGTGAACGAAGGCAACAATATTGTACAGTTTGGAGAAAAGGTTGACCAGGTAATTGATGAAGTATCCGATTTAATACCATCAGAGGTTAAAATTAGTACCATCGTTAATCAGCCAAAGCTGGTAGATTATAATGTGTCTCATTTTTTAATCGAGTTCCTTATAGCAATCATTGCTGTTATTATAGTGATTATTATTTTGCTGCCGTTTCGTATTGCAGCCGTCGCAGCAACTGCAATTCCGATGACCGTAGCCGTTACCTTCGCAATTATGAATGGCCTGGGTATAGAATTGCATCAGGTTTCCCTGGCGGCACTCATTGTGGTATTGGGCATGGTGGTAGACGATGCTATTGTGGTGGCCGATAATTATGTAGAGTTGCTAGATAAAGGTGTTGAGCACTGGACTGCAGCCTGGCGGAGTGCATACGATTTGGTTGTCCCTATCCTTACAGCAACCATTACAATAATCGCTTCATTTATGCCGATGATTATATTAACAGGTGCTATTGGCGAATTTATACACGATTTACCTATTACCGTAGCCATCTCGTTGTCATCATCATTCATTGTTGCTATGGTACTCACCCCCTTTTTATGCTTTTTATTTATAAAAAAGGACTTCATGACCAAACTGTAAAAGAAACATCTGCAAAAAAAAGAAAATCTATGTTGGATTACATGCAGAGTGGTTATAACAAGGCAATAGTATGGCATACCAATCATCCTGTTTTAACCATAGGGGGAAGTATTATAACTATTATTTTGGCATTGGTGATATTCAAAACAAGCATAGGACAAAAGTTCTTTCCCTATGCCGAACGTAACCAGTTTGTAGTTGAACTATGGATGCCTACGGGCACAAAGCTTGAAAAACAAACGAATCGATTGCCAAAGTTGAAAATTTAATTAAAAATGATAGCAGAGTAACCTCGTATGCAGCTTTTACCGGCAGAAGTGCCCCATATATTACAATTTTGCACCTGAATTTCCGGGAACCAATTATGCTCAAATACTCATAAATACCACTGACGATCAAACTACAGAAGAGCTTGCCGGGGAATTAACCGGGAAGGTTGAAGAAATAGTGCCGGAAGGAAAAGTGCAGGTTAAATTGATGCAACAGGGACAAACCTTGGATGCTCCTGTAGAAATAAGGATTTACGGTGAAGATGTAAATACCCTAAAACAACTTGGTAATGACGTAAAAGAGATATTGGATCAGGCGCAGGGCAGTTTTTTTGTTCATGATAATTTTAAAGAGGATTATTATGGAATAAGTATAAAATTGAACGATCAGGCAACCCGTTTGGGTTTTACCACCTCAAGTATAGCGCAAGCAATTTATGTTAGTACAACAGGAGCTGTGGTATCCACCATGTATGAAGGCGACAATGCAATTGATATAGTCCTTCGAATGAAGGAAAGCAAGCGACAAACAACCGAAAGCCTGCAAGATATTTATGTTGAATCACCTGTAACCGGGGCTAGTGTACCTTTGCGCCAGGTGGCTGGTTTTATACCTCAATGGCAAACAGGTAGGGTTGTACACCGGAATGGTGTGCGTTGCCTAACTGTTGGCAGCGAAACTACCGGAGGTGTTTTAGCCGCAGATTTACTTAATGAAATACGCCCGAAAATTGACAAAATACAGGTTCCTTCCGGCTATAGAATTGAATATGGAGGCGAATATGCAAATAAATCAGAAGTCTTTGGTCAGATGATACTGGCTTTGGGTATCAGCCTGATCCTTATTTTCCTGATATTAATGTTTCAGTTTAAAAATCTGAAAGAAGCGGTCATTATCATGTGCACCATTCCTCTTAGTATGTTTGGTGCCATTTTCGGGTTGGCCATTACCGGCAATAATTTCGGATTTACATCCTTCCTCGGTCTCATCAGTTTATCCGGGATTGTAGTTCGCAATGCCATCATATTAATTGACCATACAAACGAGCTGCTGGCTGAAGGGATGGATATTCGTACGGCAGCTATTGACGCAGCAAAACGGAGGTTGCGCCCCATATTTTTAACCGCAATGGCTGCCGCAATAGGAGTTGTTCCAATGATTATATCCGGTTCATCATTATGGAGCCCATTAGCCAGTGTTATTGCCTTCGGTGTAATCTGGAGTATGCTGATGGCGCTTCTGGTAATTCCTGTGATTTATATCGTTGTGATTAAGCCAAAAGATAAATTACAATTATATGATGAACAAAAAAATGAAAAGGCACTTGTTTTAAAACGCTAATCAAGAATCTTGATAAATAAGACAGATTAAAATAAAATAGAATGAGAAAAATAATATATATCCTTATAATGGTATTTTCGGTCATAACATTGCAGGCACAGGAATACATGTCGCTTGAGCGTGCCAGGGAAATGGCACTGGCAAAAAGTGAAGATATAAAAATAGCCGGAAAAATGCTGGAAAAATCTACGGCTGAAAGAAATGCGGCACGTACCAATTATTTACCATCAATTTCAGCATCTGCCACAAGCTTTACCTCAAAGATGATTTTGAAAAAGAACTGTACCTTCCAACAGAAACTCCCGATTTAAGCACGGGCGAACTAGCTCCCAATATTTTGACCGATGCTGCCGGAA
Source organism: Bacteroidales bacterium (assembly GCA_050180015.1). Classification (GTDB taxonomy): domain Bacteria; phylum Bacteroidota; class Bacteroidia; order Bacteroidales; family Tenuifilaceae; genus JBFXEO01. The sequence continues at coordinate 28,495 of JBFXEO010000004.1, forward strand.
TCCCCGTAGTTGGGGCCGACGGAAACCCGATATACAACCTATATGCTTACATGCCAATAGAAATAAGCCTTCAGGGTGCTTATATGGCTGGTCTGAAAGTTGAGCGTCCTGTATTTGCCGGGGGTAAAATTCTTGCCGCGAATAAAATTGCAGGTATTAGCGTTAAAATGGCGAAAGATAATATCAAATTACAAAAAATGAATAAAATTTCCGAGGTCGATAGTGCATGCTGGATTTATGTATCGGTGCAGGAAAAAGTACAGTTGGCGCAAACCTCAGTTAACATGCTTTCGGCTTTATTAAAACGGGTTCAAAATAGCTATAATGCAGGTTTAGTGAATCAAAACGAAGTATTAAAAGTACAGGTCGAATACAATAAAGCCACTCTTGACCTGCAAAAAGCAAAAAGTGGCAGGGAACTCGCCCGCATGTCCCTTTGCCGCGTTACCGGACTAAGTTTCGAAACGCCCGTTGTTACCGATTCAATAATTAATTGTTTCACAAATTTACTCTCTCAATTAGGAAACGAAGATGTAACCCAACGTCCCGAGTATCAACTATTAGAAAGGCAGGTTGCGCTGGAAGAACAAAAAATAAAAACCATCAGGGCGGACTATCTTCCCTCCATAGGAGTAAGTGTCGGATATAATTACATCGGAGGTATCAAATTCAATGGGACGGATTATAATCAGGATAATCTAAGTGTAATGGGGAGCGTTAAAATACCTCTGTTTAATTGGGGCGAAGGAAAACAAAAAGTAGTAGCAGCAAAAGCCTCTAAAGAGATAAAAGAGCTGGAATTAGCAAAAAATAGTCAATTGCTTCAATTGGAAATAGAAAAAGCGAAGTTAAACCTTCAGGATGCTTCTTTCAGAATTCAGACTGCAACAGATGCACTACAACAGGCAGTTGAAAATTTACGAATAAGCAACAATAATTATGAAGTAGGCCGCGAATTAATGACCGATTTGTTAATCGCCCGTACACAATGGGAAAAAGCCTATAACGAAGTAATTGAAGCCAAGACAGAATATAAACTTCAGGAAACCGAGTACCTGAGGGTAACTTCAAGTTTACATTAGATAACAATTGTTTCTATATTACTAACAGCAGCAAAAAATGCTGAATACCTTAAAGAAAAAGGTGAATCACAGGACGCAACTACTTCAAAAAATACAGCCTTTGCTAAACTTGACGAATGGATGTATGAATTTTACGCGGTAGCAAATTTCAAAAATACCAGCCAAAAGATTCCAATTTTTCAATCTGCCTTTAACTAATAACCGGTTGTCATCAGTAAATTCAATTTTGACTTCGAGCGAAAGCCCCAATTTAACGGTTATTATACTAATTATTTCTTTCTGTAAACTTATAGTCAAACCTCTCTAACCGACTTCTAATGATTTCTTTGTTCATCGTCTTCAAATATTTAGAGGTTACACTTCTTCACCCTGTAAAATTGGTGCCAACTATTCAGCTAAATTAATTCCTTAGCAATCTTCCCATTTTTGTAGTTACACTACAGGCATTCCAACACCTTTTCCAGCCCAACACCCCGGGAACCTTTAAGAAGTATAGCTGAATTTGTGATAGGGTTTAGTCTAAGATACTTGGCACACTCTCCGGCATCTTCAAAATACTGGAAATTATCGTAAATACCGTCAAACCCTTTACCCACCAGTATTGCCCCTATGCCAAAATCCTTAAGCAGGGTCACTATTTTCAAGTGCTCATCGGTTGAATACGGCCCCAGCTCCAGCATCTCGCCCAGGATTGCCACCCTTGAAATGCTGGCAAGCCCAGCAAAATTCCGTATAGCAACCTCCATACTCGATGGGTTTGCATTGTACGCATCAACTATAATGGTATTATGGGGAGTTTTCAGGAGTTGCGAGCGGCTGTTTGTGGGTACATAGCCTTCTATTGCTTTTTGAATGTCTTCTGCATTAACGCCAAAATAACGACCTACCGTGATGGCAGCCAAAATATTTTCTGTATTGTAATTTCCGACCAAAGACGTTCTTAGCCCGATAATATTTGTTTCTCCGCTGATGCCTATATTTAAACCAAGGAATGGACTTTGGCTGATGTTCATAATTTCCACACTTCTACAAATATCGCCATACTGGATGGCTCTGCCTTTTAATTCAAATTTTTGGACAAGTTGATCCAATATTGGGTTATCCTGATTGTAAAAAACCACTCCATCATGCTCTGATATATACTGGTATAATTCGGATTTTGTATTTATAACCCCTTCAACAGAGCCAAATCCGCCCAGGTGTGCTCTGCCAATATTGGTTATTATCCCAAAATTTGGTTCAGCAATATCCACCAATTCCCTGATGTCTCCCGGGTGATTTGCACCCATTTCCACTATGGCTATATCAATGTCCTCCGTAAGTGCTAGAAGTGTTAATGGGACTCCGATGTGGTTATTCAAATTCCCTTTAGTCGCAAAAACTTCATACTTTGCCGACAAAACGCTAAATAACAACTCCTTGGTTGTTGTTTTACCATTGCTTCCCGTAATTCCAATAACCTTTACCCCAAGTTTCTTCCGATGATAGTTGGCCAGGCTCTGCAATGTTTCCAGAGCATCATCAACCAAAATACAACCATCAGTATAATATGCTGCATTGTCAATAACAGCCAAAGAGGCTCCCAATCTCAATGCATCATGTGCAAACTTATTACCATCAAAATTTTTGCCCTTGAGCGCAAAAAATATGGCCCCCCCCGGAACATTCCTGCTATCGGTTGTAACGGTGGGCTTACGGGTAAACTTGCGGTAAATATCTTCAATCATTGTACGCTGTATATAAGAAAAAACCTCATAAAATTATGAGGTTTTTTCTTATATACTTAACAAATTGTGATTTTATTCACCTCTTTTTCGGGCAGACTGTGCACCAACGGCTTCCATCGCGCAACGGAAACCAATATCATTCGTAGATGAGGTTTCATCGAGATAACGACGAGTACCGGGGCTTAACCAGTATGCTCTATCGCGCCATGAACCACCCTTGTAAACCCGTACATGGTCGTTTATCAGGGTTGTCATTCCATTATTTTTAGCATCCGTCTTACCCTGATCGTACATCGCGTTCGAATTCTTCTCCTTGATTGTTTCACCCTCAATGTAGTTGAGGGATGATGCTACATCGCCATCCTTATAGTTAATATAGTACGATTTATTGTAATTTCTACGATTTGCAGCTTCTTCCTCGGTTACCTCTCTAAACGGAATACGGCCCAAGGTATCCTTAGGGGGAAATTGTCCGTTTTCATCCAAAGGGGTCCTGAAAATATTACCACGGTATGGTCTGATTTCATCAACATCTTCGAAACTTTGAGGACGATAAACGTCCAAAACCCACTCATTAACATTACCTGCCATACAGTATAGTCCATAATCGTTTGGCCAGTATGATTTAACCGGACCTGGGAACGTGTTTTCGTCATTTAGGTTGCCTGCAAGCCCCATGTAATCACCTCTACCCCTAACAAAATTTGCCATCATTTGGCCTCTATCTTTTGAGTCTGCATTACGGACATTATGGCCATTCCACGGGTATATCTTGCGTTCCACCATTCTTTCATCGTAGGTATTTCCCTTGAGTCCCGATGCTGCAAATTCCCACTCCGCTTCGGTTGGGAGTCGGTACTTAGGCAAAAGAATACCATCCTCAAAACGAACCGGACGGCCTTCGGGTTGGTCGGGGTTTAAACTTGGAAGATTCTCCCTAACTTTACCGGTATATTGCCCTGCCAGATAAGCGTCAGTATTGAAGTTATCGTCATTCTTTTGCCCTAGTTCAAGTTCAAGAACACCCCTTTGAACGAGTAACATTTCGTTAACCCGGTCACTACGCCACTGACAGTAATCGTTAGCCTGTAACCAGCTAACACCTACTACAGGATACTCATTGTATGCAGGATGCCGGAAATAGTCCGTTACAAAGGGTTCATTATATCCCAACGGAGAACGCCAAACAAGGGTGTCGGGTAGTGCATTTTTGAAAACCTGGGGGTAATCCACGTAAACGCGCTTAAGCCAGTGAAGGTACTCACGCCAATCTACATTGGTAATTTCAGTTTCGTCCATGTAGAACGATGTAACTGTAACCCTGCGGGGAACAGAATTCCAATCGTACATAACGTCTTGCTCAACCCGACCCATGGTAAACGTACCGCCCTCAATGAAAACCAAGCCAGGCCCTGCCTCCGGCTGCCAATTAGTTACAACCTCAAATCCCCCCTCCTCTGCTGAATTGTAGCTCCAGCCCGTGGTGGAAGAACGTTCTGCAGAACCACCCTTACCTAACATACTACACGAGGATAGCCCAAAAACTCCAGCAAGGGCTAAGATTAACGCATTATACTTTAAGCTCATAGCTACTGTTTTTATCACTTTAAACAATCTCAAATATATGAAGAATTTAAATTAAATCTATAACATGTAACGTAAAAAACTAAAATTTCGGACATTTTATGTACCTAAATTTCTTTTTCCCCTTTTTATACTCAAAATTCCATCCCAGGGTTACCTCGTGTGACGAAGTTGGTAACCCCCTAAGTCCGTTTTGGTAAACGCTAAAATCGTAGCTGTAGCCCATTCTGAATTGGTCATCGGAATAGCCCACAGTTAAAATAAACGAGTGGCCGTTAAAGTTCGAATTTTCCCGCAGCCAAAGCCCTGCCACAAGTTTAAACCGGGAGATGTAAAAGCCTAAGTTTATTTGGTCAAAATCTTCCTGCCGGATATATATTACATTGGGCGATAGAATTAATTCATCCTTAAACCGATACCATTTGTACAGGTTGATATCTGCGCCCAGGTGAATTGTATATTTCCTTGGAATGTACGCTTTTTCGCCTTGATAAGTTGCCTCCACAGGCTCAAGTATATGATGAACTGCTACGCCCCCATAAAAATTTTCCCAGTCACCGGCCACACCTAAACTGACATCGAAATTAACTGTTGTAAACCCGGAAAAATCAGGAGAACCAGTGATATCGCCATTTACACCAATCATATCGGGAAAAACTAAGCTGGAATAGTTTCGGCTCTTTACAATATTGCTGGTTTGAAGGCCAAACCTGATATTAGAATTATATGTCGGATGAATCCCAAAGGCATAAATTACGTCGAGTGTGGTTCTGGTGAAAACGCCATCGCCCTCTACATCGGATACTATGTTAAATCCTATTCCACTTCTAATTTCATGGATGGTTCTATCGTAGCTAACACCGTAGGTTGAGTAAGGCCTATCGAGCATGGTCCACTGATTACGGTATATTAATCCTACCCGGATATACTTGCTTGCTCCGGCATAGGCGGGGTTTAAGTACAAAGGGTTAAAAAAGAGTTGGGAGAAAACGGGATCCTGCCCGCGTGAATTTGAGCTGAAAAACGTTAAAGGAATTACCGTGAGTATAAATAGCCGTTTTCTTATCATCCAATAAAATTATTATGAAATAATTTTGATAATAACAACTTACTTTACCCGTTTTTATTGTTGTGCCATTTTTGATGGTAAAGGTAAGATAAAGTTTTGTTTATTTGCTAAAGAAATATCACCCCGATGATGCAATATATTTTTAACACATTTGCGTTTATACTACTTGTCAATTCAGGATTTTCACAGACGCTTTACCACCGCGAGATTTTCTGGAATACAAAATGCTCCGGCAATCAATCCTACGAGCAAAAATATATGTGGTTCGACAATGCCATCTACCCTCACCCCAAAACCATGATCCCGGTTTACTTTGAGCTTATCGACATCGATAACCTAAATATACAGCCATCGGGTATAAATATTCAACTTGCCAACGAACAATGGGAATTACTGGGGGAACCGGAAAAAGTGTTGATACAAGAGCCCGAAAAATTTTTAAACGAAAATTTCAACTTCATTGTTTCCAAGGCAGCCGGTAAAAATGTAGTACAACTTACCGTTCCCGCTATACGAAAGGTAGGAAGTAACAGCTTTGAAAAACTTATAAGCTTTAGCATTGCTGTGAGCACAACGGGTAAATATGTTCTAAACTCCCAAATTTCAAAGGCTAACACCACAAAAACAGCGTCGGTTCTGAGCAGTGGTACCTGGGTGAAATTCAGCGTAGAGGGTAGCGGTATATACAAAATTACATACTCCGAGCTACAAGCGAATGGATTAAGCAATCCATCAAACATAAGTGTCTGGGGAAACGGGGGAAAACAACTTCCGTACCTAAACAGTGAAAGTTCGCCCGACGATTTAAACCCCATACCTATCTATATTGATAAGGGTACAGACAATGTATTCAACAAGGGCGATTACATACTCTTTTACGCCGAAGGGCCCGAAATACTAACATACGATTCGTCGGTTGATATGCTTACCGTAACGCAACATCCCTACACCAAGCAAATACACTACTTTTTAACTACAGACCAACCCCAAACCCTTCTGACAACGGACAATGTGCCATCTGCCCCCATAACAAGCACCACCAGCACATACGATGCCGTTGCTACCTTTGAGGAGAACGATACCAACCTTGTAAAATCCGGGAGAGAGTGGTTTGGGGAAACCTTTGACCTTACCACCACCCGATCGTACAATACAAGATTATCCAATCCCGAAACGGGGAGTACGCTGAAAGTTTGGCTCAGGGCTGCTGCCCGATCATCGGCAACAAGCAGCTATCTGCTTAAAGCAAACTCAACAACGATGGGTTCCCTTTACTTAAATGCCGTTTCCATTGGTGATGAGCTGGCCGACGTTGTATCGGTTAAAAGCCAGGTTTACAGCGCTACAATCCCAACCGGAGATTTAATCCTTGAGCTAACCTACAGCAAATCCAACTCAACATCGGTTGGGTGGCTCGACTTTATCACGGTAAATGCAAGGCAAAATCTAACGTATAGCGGCTCACAGCTGATGTTCCGTGATTTACAATCCGTTGGTACCAACAACGTAACCCAATTCAACCTACAGAGCTCTTACCCTGATGTTCAGGTTTGGGACATCACCAATATCAATCAAGCCAAAAAAATATCGGCACAAACGAACGGGAGCCTGATAACCCTTAAAGTTGCAGCTGATACGCTCCGCAACTTTATTGCCTTTGAACCAAGCAACGCTAAAACGGTGAGCTTTGAG
>JBFXEO010000005.1:0-34706 GCA_050180015.1 Bacteroidales bacterium
TGGACGATTTCCAGTCCACCCCCTCGGGTACATCACCGGGGCTGGCCTTGGCAAATAGCCTGTCGAATAAACGGATCTCGGCCTTAATGGCATGTTTTGCCGAAACCCAGTGAATTGTTCCCTGAACCTTACGGCCATCGGGCGAATTACCACCACGTGAGGCGGGATCGTAGGTGCAATGTACCTCAACAATATTTCCTTGCAAATCCTTAATCACATCGGTACATTTAATAAAGTATGCGTAACGCAGACGAACCTCCTGTCCCGGTGCTAACCGGAAATACTTCTTGGGTGGATTCTCCATAAAATCGTCGCGCTCAATAAATATTTCACGACCAAATGGAACCATACGCTTTCCGGCTGCTTCATCCTCCGGATTGTTGGTGGCTTCAAGTTCATCAACCATATCCTCGGGGTAATTGGTAATAACAACCTTTAGCGGATTAAGCACCGCCATACGACGCTCGGCACGTTTATTCAAATCCTCACGCAGGCAGAACTCAAGCAGCGAAAGGTCGATTACATTATCGCGCTTGGCAACCCCAACCTTATCGGCAAAGTAACGAATTGCCTCGGGAGTGTAGCCCCTTCGGCGGAGCCCGCAAATTGTAGGCATACGCGGATCGTCCCACCCCATCACAATTTTTTCCTGTACAAGCTGCAATAATTTACGCTTGCTCATTACGGTGTAGCTGATATTCAAACGGGCGAACTCGTACTGGTGCGATGGGAAAATCTCAAGTTTCGCTATAAACCAATCGTAAAGCGGACGGTGAACGTCAAACTCAAGCGTACATATTGAGTGTGTAATATTTTCTATTGAGTCGGATTGTCCGTGGGCGTAATCGTACATTGGGTAAATGCACCATTTATTGCCCGTTCGGTGGTGCTCGGCATGAATAATACGGTAAAGAATAGGGTCTCGCATCAGCATGTTGGGGTGAGCCATATCTATTTTTGCACGGAGTACCTTTTCGCCATCCTTAAACTCTCCGGCACGCATACGGCGAAATAAATCTAAATTCTCCTCAACCGGCCTGTTACGCCAAGGGCTATCCTGGCCGGGCCGAGTAACCGTTCCTCGGTTAACACGGATTTCTTCCTGAGTTTGATCATCAGCGTACGCCAACCCCTTCCGAATTAACACCTCGGCCCAAACGTAAAGCTGATCGAAGTAATCGGATGCGTAAAACTCATTGGCCCACTTAAAGCCAAGCCATTCAATATCTTCCTTGATGGAGTTAACATACTCCACGTCTTCCTTTACGGGGTTTGTGTCGTCGAAACGGAGGTTGGTTTTTCCACCATATTTCTGGGCAAGACCAAAGTTTAAGCAAATAGATTTAGCATGTCCAATGTGCAGGTAACCGTTGGGTTCCGGGGGGAAGCGGGTTAACACCCTACCTCCATGTTTTCCGGTTCGGATATCCTCCTCAATAATCTCCTCCAAAAAATTCTTAACTTTTTCGTTCGAGGTTTCAACTTTTACGTCTTCGCTTCCCATTTGCTTACAGTTAAATGAAGAAGGCAAAATTAGAAAAATGTGGATAATAATACGGTTTCGGGTTGCAAATTTTTAGGGATGAAAGATATGGGGCAAAAAATGCAAGATGTAAGCGGTAAAGTTAGGCGTAACGGTAATTAAATATCCTTGTTCATGAAAAATAAAAAACGGTTATAATTACTACAACCGTTTTTCGTAAATGCACCAACAAGTCTCACTCAATTGTAAAGTTTGTATCGTAGGTTGTAAACTTGATATCACACTTGGCATCGTTACTGGTTGACCCCTCGAATACCCTTTTAGAATTGGTTTCGTCAGAGTTTGATTTTACCTTAAGCTTATCGCTGGGAATGTTTACAGCACCATAGGTAGAGGTAAAACTTAGGTTAAACTGAACCGACGGATCGATTTTTAGGTAAACTTTCCCGTAGGTGAATTTTCCCGAAAATTCCTTAAACGATGCTCCTGTTCTGTTTATGGCAATTTGCGTGTCGTAAGCATTGGGAAAACCCGCGCTACCTGTTATCCCTTCAATTTTAAACTGATCGTACTTTGATTCATTGCACTGTAAGGTACCAATGGTCCCCAAATTATAATTGTTATCGTACGATGAGGGAATATTCATTGAGCCTATGCTGCCCGCATTTAAGTCGGAATACTTGGCGCTGAACTGAAGCGATTTAAAACCCTTTGCAGAAATATCGCTATCGTACAAATCGAATTCCGAGGAACCGGCATCGCTTCCCAGCTTAAAGCTTGAGTATTTCGCCTCGGCATCTATTTGAACCAGCTGATCGAATACAAAATCATCATCATAGGATGTCACCTTAATATCGCCCGCTTTTTTAAGAATCACCTTTGAGTACTTTGCGTTAACCTTTATATTGCCGAGTTGAGCACCCTCAACATCGGTATCGTAAAGGTTAAAGCTTGACACACCGCCATTCCCCATGTTTACCTTACAGTATTTCATATCGAAATTGCCCTGAGAGCCAAAATTTCCCATATTTAGATCTACGTCGTACAAAGAGAAATTCGCATTCCCCGTTAAATTCTCAATATTAACCTTGTTGTACTTGCTTTTTAATGTCAATGCCATAGATGCTGGCATCCATAATTTGTAGGTGGCTTTGAAGTTGTCCACGGAAACCTTGCCGCCATTTTTCAACACTACCGAATTGTACAAATTCTTCACGGAAACTTGCGATGTGTAAAACTCGGTGTTCAACTCCAACGAGCCATTGGACGTTTTTGCCTCAACATTTTTAAATGCACTGATTAGCCGGGCAATATCTTCCTTATTGCCACCACTCACAATAATTTCACCGGCTATTCTCACCTCGTTTTTATCCCAAACGGCAATATCAACATCGGAATCGTACACCATAAAGCTAAAATTGCCTGTGGCAGAAACACCGAAGCTTTTCTCGAATGAGTCTTTAACCTCGCCTTCCGTTGCGGAGAGTAAACTCGAACTAAATACTGTTAACCCTGCTAGTATTATACTAAATATCAATTTTACGCTTTTCATAGTTTTTGTTTTTTTCAATTTCGTTCAACATCCGCTGCAGAATCATAACCTTTTTGCTGTAAAGATCCATGAGCGATTGAATTAACTTGAGATTTGGACCATACTGATTGAAATCGCCGGTGTATTTACTAATTAAATCGTCGATATACTTTAGGTCATCCAAGCTGGTAGGTAGTTCGTTGAGGTTACAGTTTGTTTGCTTAAGGAGCTGGGTATAAACTTGAATTTGATACTTCAGCTCAACCTCCTGCCTGGCCAAATTGGGATCCATATTCACAAAAATCAACTGTTGTTTAGGCTGAATATTCCAAAAATGCACCACAACCAAAAGAACTGCTACCGATGCCGCAACCCCCAATGTGTACTTGACTATAGTTAACCGTTTAAACCCGGTTTTTTTATTGATTGCCTGCGAAATACCCGCCCACAGAAAATCCTCGTCAGGCCTTTCCACATCCATTTGCTTTCGGATATTTCTTATGTACGATTCCAGCTTCATTTTTATACTGTCTAAACGGTTTCTCGTAACTCAATTATTCCCTTAATCTTACCCTGTAGAAGTGTGCGTGCACGCTGATACTGCGATTTTGAGGTGGACTCCGAAATACCCAAAACTTCCGCAATTTCCTTGTGCATGTACCCCTCCAGCAGGTAAAGGGTAAGAACTACTCTGGCTTTATCGGGTAATGTTTTAATTGCCCCATGGATCATCTCCGGCGAAACCTCGGGAAAGTCTTCATCATCGGCATCGTCAACAACATGAAGGTTATCGATATCGGTAAATACCTGCTTCTGCTTTCGCAGGTGGTTTAACGAGTTATTAATAACAATGCGTTTTAACCAAACCCCGAACGACGATTCGCCCTTAAATGTCTCCAGCTTTTTAAATGCACTCACAAACGATTCCTGCAGGATATCCTCTGCATCGAACTGATTTACAACAATTCTGATGCAAGTGTTGTACATCGCCTGAATGTACATTTTATAAAGCCTATACATCGATTGCTGGTCGCCCATTCGGGCACATTCAACCAATTTCTGTGTAATATCAACTGTATCGGAGTCCAAATTCCCAGCTTTTACCTAAAAGACACAAAAAAATGAAAAAGACGGAAAACTATCTGAAATTTTTTGAGTTTTTTTGCAAAACATTCAGCAGGGGCATGTTGATTTTGTCATTTTGAATGCTTTTAAGAGCGGGTGTTCCCGGAGAAACAGGAATGTTCCACTTCATTCAGCATGGCGAATTTTCCCCGATACAATAAACTCTTTTTTAACATAGACTTATCTAAAGTTTTGTGCCTAATGTCTGAAATCTAACTTACTATGGCAATAATCGAAATAGAGAACATGGAGTTTTACTCCTACCACGGATGCTTTAAGGAAGAGCAGGTAGTGGGTAACCATTTTTTGGTTGGTATTCTTGTTGATGTTGATACTGCGAAGGCGCAACGATCCGACAAACTCTCCGACACGGTCAACTACCAAATTATTTACAACCTGGTAAAAGAAGAAATGGCGAAGAAATCAAAATTGCTGGAGCATGTTGCAGCAAGAATCATCGATACGGTTTCGGCGCATTTCCCCGAAATAGAACGAATTCAGGTAACGGTTTCGAAATTAAACCCACCAATGGGAGGAAAAATGGACAAGGTAAGCGTAACCCTTTCAAGAAATTTTTCCACAACTCCCCGTTAATTTTGACGGTTAGATTTTTTTTGTATCTTTGCACGCACAACAACGGTACCTTGGCCGAGTGGCTAGGCATCGGTCTGCAAAACCGGCTACGGCGGTTCGACTCCGCCAGGTACCTCAGAGTAAAAGCCCCATTTTAGGGGCTTTTACGATTATGCAATCCACACTCCTTTGTTTCCGGATTCTCCCACCACCAACGTCCTGCGCGTATATCCTCGCCAGGCATAATTGCCCTTGTACAGGGCTGACAACCTATACTTGGATAACCCTGATCGTGCAAGGTGTTATACGGAACATTATTCTCCTTTACGTAATCCCAAACCTGCTTCTCGGTCCAGCCAATGAGTGGATTTAGCTTGATAAGTCCGTTTGCCTCGTCCCATTCAACCAATTTGTTTTGGGTTCGAGTTGCCGATTGCTCGCGCCGTAATCCGCAAATCCAAACATCCAAACCTTGAAATGCGCGTTTTAATGGCTCAATTTTTCGAATACCACAGCATTCCTTCCTGTTCTCTATGCTTTGGAAAAACAAATTGATCCCCTTGGAATTAACCATCGTTTGAACCTCATTAAAATCGGGGAAATAAACTTTTATGTTGATTCTATACCGTAAGCAGGTTTTTTCTATCAACTCATAGGTTTCGTAAAATAGTCTGCCTGTATCCAAGGTGAAAATAGGGGTATCTCTATCTATTTTCACTATCATGTCCGTAAGAACCTGATCCTCGACCCCCATACTCGACGAAAGTGATATCTTCCCCTTGTATTCTGCCAAAAACCAGACCAGCACATCGTGCGGTGACTTATCGGCAAATCTATCATTCAACCCGGCAATAGTATCGCCATTCATCATCCTAAAATATTTTTTACAAAAGAGTAAACCGAAATAAATTGCAGTTGTTCGTCAAAATATCAAAAAAAATTATCCGTCGTTATCGGATTTGGTGCTAACTTGTATGATTATTGCCCGAAATAATCCGGGCAAAGGTAATTTTCTTTAACTTTGCTTATATAATATTTTATCGTTTAGGGTAATATATTTTTATATCTGTTTGAATATGAAAAATTTATTAACCGTTGTCTTACTGGCATCCTTTTCAACCTGCGTTGCACAGGATATCGCCATGCAGGTAACTGCATCGGTTGGAGGATATGCCGAAAGTACCGAAACTGCTGTATCAATGAGTTGGACAGCAGGGGAAACAGCATATACAACCCTATCGGCAGCTGATGGTATCATTACGCAAGGTTTCCAGCAGGGAGCCCTGTTCTCAACCGATGTGGAAAAGCCAAAGCTAACAAATTCCGATATTAAGCTGTACCCCAACCCAGCGTCAACTGAAATTTACATTGAAATAGCCGTAGCAAATGCCAAGGGTAAGGCTACCGTTGAACTATACGATATTACTGGACGTTTAGCCATAACCGAAAAGATTAATACCGAGGATAAAACTCCCTGCAAAATAACCGTATCTACGCTTAAATCCGGAATTTACATGGTAAAAATAACCCTGGAAAACCCATCATCCACCAAAGTATTCAAGTTGGTAAAGGAGTAGTTAATATATTCCCTGTTAAACTACCCTTAGGCTGTTTGATTATATAATTTACATACTACATTTAAATGAAGTATGCGATAGTAATTTAATTTTCTATTGAAGTATAAAGTTTATTCCTCCTATTTATTTTATATAAAATTTACGCCACAACACGGTCTTTATCCTGTGTTTTTTTTACCTTTAAAAGAGAAATTTTATTCCTATGCGCCATACATTGATTATATGTACTCCTCTGATTTTACTTGCATTCTGTTCCGTTGCTCAACCTTTAAACAGGTTAGGACACCCCCTAATTACCAACTTTACACCCGAAGATTACAATGGCACTGAGCAGGTATGGTGTATTGCCCGGGATGCGAGAGGCGTAATGTATTTCGGTACAAACGAAAATGGAATTTTAGAGTACGATGGTAAAACCTGGCAAAAAATTAACATTCCGGAAAATAAACGGGTTAACTCCCTGGCAACGGGAAATGATGGCACAATATACGTTGGAACCGTCGGTGATTTTGGCTACCTTGAACCTACTGTAAACGGATCGTTGGAATTTAGTTCACTGAACTATTTACTTAACGATTCCATTAAAAAGTTGTTTAACCACATATATAAAACATACTGCCACAACGGTGCGGTTTACTTCTGCTCTACAAGGTATATTTTTCAGTACAAGAACGATTCAGTTAGCACAATTCCGATTGATTACGATAAATATGCGGGCTTCCTAACTTTTATAGCCAACAATCAAATTTACATTGGCAGCTTTAAGGAGGGCTTGCTGGAACTCAACCAGCGCAATAAAATAAAAATTGCCAAAGGGGCCAGAACTTTTATCGATAAAAATATTTTTTCTATTCTTGCCCTCGACAATACAACCCTTCTGGTTATAACCGATAACGGAATATTCCGCTACAACCCGAATACAGGAGAATCCACCGCCATTAACACCTCTAACGGGTTTCTTCAGAAAATAGTATCTGAATCCATAATACCATACAACTCCATAGTACTGGGTAACAGCAATATAGGTATAGGCAATGTTAAACCAGACTGGCTAAGTTTTTTTGAAATCACCTCCGAGGGTAAACCTATCAACCTGATAAACAGAAATACGGGTTTACAGAGTAACCAGGTTACCTGTTTATTTCAGGATAGCAATTCCCCCCTTTGGCTTACACTATTCGATGGAGGCCTTTCGAAGGCAGAAATCAACTCCTGTATTCGCCGTTTTGCCAGCGAAAGCGGCATAGACAATATCGTTACAGATATTGTCCGTTTTAATGGCACCCTTTACGTTTCAACATTTAGCGGCGTTTTTTACTTAAACTATGACAGCAGGGGCATTCCACAATTCTCCCCGGTAAAAAATATAACCGGAATAGTGTGGGATTTAGTGGAATTCAAAACCCCACAAGGAAAGCCAAAACTCCTTGCCGGGTCATATATAGATGGGGTATTTGAAATTACGGGAAACGCGGCACAGTCAATCAGCCAAAAACTTAAAAAAAACTTCCCCGATATACAGCACAACGTTTTTTCGCTATACCAGTCTAAAGCTAACCCCCAAATGCTTTACATCGCCATGACTGGTCGTTTGGCCTATATCAAGTGGAATGGGGGTTGGTCTGAAACCGGCTACCTGCATCCAGATGAAATTACCTTTGAGCTGCGATCAATATCGGAAGACCATGCGGGAAACCTTTGGTTAAGTTCAACGCTGAACGGTATCCACGTAATTACCAAAACCGGGAAATACATAGATTTTTCAAAGCATAAAGATTTAGCCAGCATAAAAGGGCTAGCTACGTTCTGGAATGCAAACGATAGCATGTTTGTACTATCTTCCAAGGGGATTTACCATTACAACTACGAGGACAGCTCTTTCACCAGGGGTGGTTGTGGCATTGACTCCTGCTCTCACGGCATATATAAAATTTCTGCCACAAAAAAGGGCTTCGTTGCGTTATGCTACATCGAAAAGGAGGGGCAATACTGGACAGAAGTTTTTGAGAAAGACACATCGGGGCACCTCACAGCAAACTCAAAGCCGTTCAAGCGCCTTCCAAACAAATGGTCCGACGCCCTTTTTGTTGACGATGATGGCACCATTTGGATTGGCATGTCCAAGGAAATATACAGCTACAATCCGGCCAAAAACAGGCAATACGACGCCCCCTATAAAGCTCTCATCCGAAAAGTTATTGTCAAAGACTCGCTTCTGTTCGATGGAACATTCTACAAGCTGAATAACTCCGGCAAAAGAGTTGCTGCAGAAGAACAGCAACCCAACCTTATTCCTGAACTCAGGTATAAACAAAACGCCTTGGTAATTAACTTTGCGGCACCATACTTCGAAAGGGAAGAAGATTTGCTGTATAGCCACTACCTCGAAGGATCCGATGAACAGACCTGGAACAAATGGGATTCCCGAACCGATGCCACTTACACCAACCTGCGTGAAGGTAAATACACATTCCATGTGAAAGCCAAAAATATTTACGGCAACGAAAGTTCAGCGGCAACATTCTCCTTTGAAATTAGCCCTCCCTGGTACAGAACAATTGCGGCCTACTTTATGTACGCCTTACTCATTGTTGCTATTGTATGGATAATTGTTAAGGAAAATACCCGTCGGCTAATTGCCGAAAAGGATCGGCTGGAACAGCTGGTAAAAGAACGTACAGCCGAGGTGGTAGCCCAGAAAGAGGAAATAGAAGTACAAAAGGAAAAAATTGCCGAGCAGAACGAGGAAATTAAAAGCAGTATTCAGTACGCCAGCCGTATTCAAAATGCCATTTTAACCCCACAGGAACAAATCCGTAAGATTTTCCCGGAGAGTTTTATCCTTTACTTACCCAGGGACATTGTTAGCGGGGATTTTTACTACATTACCCAGATGGGTGGCAAGAAAATTAGCGTTGTAGCCGATTGCACAGGACATGGAGTTCCCGGTGGATTTATGAGTATGCTGGGAATGTCATTCCTCACCCAAATTATCACCCAACACTCTGATTTACACGCGGCAAGTATTCTAAATACGTTGCGGCAGAATGTTATTGCGGCACTGCATCAAACCAGTGATATTGGTGGCAGTAAAGATGGCATGGATATCGCCATTTACATATTTGATGAGCAAGCTATGAAGGTAGAGTTCGCCGGGGCCAACAATCCTCTTATACACATTAGCCATGGCGAACTGAAACAGATTAAAGGCGATAAAATGCCTATTGGAATTCATTTCCACGATAATACCTCATTTACCAATAATGAGCTGGAAGTTAAAAAGGGCGACGTGCTTTACACCTTTTCCGATGGCTATGCCGACCAGTTTGGTGGCGATGATAACCGTAAGTTTATGATAAAAAATCTGAAAAATTTGCTGCTTGAGATACACCTTGAACCCATGAATAAACAGCGAGATATTTTAAATAAAACCCTACTTGACTGGCATGGCAATACACCCCGAATTGACGACGTTGTTATTATGGGAGTAAGAATTTAACAAGATTATCGCGCAGCATTTTATTAGTAGGGTATCCCATACTGCTTCATCTTATTGTAAAGCGTTTTCCTGTCGATGTTGAGCAGCTGCGCTGCTTTACTTTTGTTGTACCTCACCTTTTCGAGGGTTGCCTTGATTAAATCGTACTCAGCTTTTTCCTTGATTTCTTTCAGATTATCGGATTCGGGTACTTTATGCTCATGGGGAACATCCCCCCGTCGAATAATTTCAGCGGGCAAACTAATCGGCGTTATCTGTGAACCCGACTCCAGCAAAACGGCCCTTCGGATTACATTTTTAAGCTCCCGGAGATTCCCCGGCCAGCTGTAAGTCATCAGCACATCCATTACATCGGCATCAAAACCAACGATGCTTTTGCCCAGCTCCCCGTTGGCCTGATCGAGAAAGGTTTCTGCAAATATTAAAAGATCTGACTTGCGCTCGTGTAGCGATGCTACGTGAATGGTAAATTCATTTAACCGATGGTACAGATCCTCGCGGAACGATCCCCGGTTCACCATATCAAGCAGATTTTCGTTGGTGGCTACAATAATACGAACATCAACGGGGATTTCCCTGCTGCTGCCAATCCGTTTTATTTTACGTTCCTGAATGGCTCTAAGCAGGTTTACCTGGACATCGTAAGGTAAATTACCAATTTCATCGAGGAACAGCGTTCCCCCGTTGGCAACCTCGAACTGCCCTACCTTATCGACAATTGCACCGGTAAACGAGCCCTTCAGGTGACCAAAGAATTCACTTGCCGCAAGTTCCCGGGGCAATGCGCCACAATCTATTGCCACAAAGGATTTATTGCTACGTTTACTCTCCCTATGTATTTGCCGCGCGATATACTCTTTCCCGGTACCGCTATCGCCATGAATTATTACAGATAGATTGGTTGGTGCAACTATGCTGATATACCTGTTTACCTGTTGGCTATACTCGCTATCGCCTTTAACAAAGGTAAATCCATCGGAATTAGCCGATGGTTCCCCCTGTCTTCCTGTACTATCAATAGGTAAAGCATTGTTGATTGCAGCAAGAATCTCATCGGGGTTTATGGGCTTGGTAACATAATCGTACGCACCCTGCTTGATTGCCTTCACCGCCATGCGAATATCGGCATATCCAGTCATCAGAATTACTACGGTGGAGGATGATTTCCGTTTTGTCTCCAACAGTACATCCATACCATTATGATCCGGTAACCGATAGTCCGATAGCACCACGTCATACCTGTTTGCACGAATAGACTTCACGGCCTCATCAAATGAAAACGCCTCGTTGGTTTGATGGCCCTGCTTGGTAAGGTATGTTTTTAACATCAAACAGAAGGTGGAGTCGTCATCCACCACCAAAATTCTGGCCATAATCGCTCCATGTGAAATATATGGCTAAGTTAGCCACTTTTTATAAAACATTTTATGCGAAACAACTTTATTTAACAAATACTTACCTTTGGGGCTTAAATTGATAAAAATGCGGGCAAAAGCTGTTAATAAGAATATTGTTTTGATGGTGGTAATGGTAACGTCATTTATTACCCCTTTTATTGGCGCAGCAGTAAATCTGGCCCTTCCAAGGATTAGTGACGATTTTAAGCTAACCGCAGTTGAGATGAGCTGGGTAGCAATGTCGTACTTGCTTTCCTCTGCGGTGTTCCTTGTTCCCGTTGGCAAGTTTGCCGATATTGTTGGCCGTAAACGAATCTTTTTCTGGGGGAACCTAATTTTAGCAGGAGCATCGTTACTATGTGCCTATGCTCCATCGGGAAATTTGCTTATAGCATTTAGAATTGTACAGGGCATTGGAAGTTCAATGGTTTTTGCAACAGGAATCGCCCTTGTTACGTCCGTTTTCCCTCCATCAGAAAGGGGGAAGGCTATTGGGCTGAATGTTACCGCTGTTTACATTGGACTTTCATCGGCCCCTATTGTTGGCGGTTTTTTAATATACTGGTTTGGGTGGCACAGCTTATTCTTTGTTCCTGTAATTATTGGCCTACCGGCAGCTGTTGCTACGCGGGTAGCTATAAGAGATGAATGGGCCGAAGCCAAAAATGAAACGTTTGACTACAAGGGAGCGTTAATTTACCTCCCGGCCATGACTGCCTTTATGTTTGGTCTATCAAAATTGCCCGAATATTCGGCAATTATACTTACCGCTGGGGGAATTTTAGGCCTACTCCTATTTATCAGAACAGAGCTGCAGGCCACATATCCGATACTAAACATTAACCTTTTCCGAACAAATAGGCTATTCGCATTTGCCAATTTGGCCGCACTTATAAACTACGCTACCACTTTTGCTGTAACCTTTATGCTTAGTTTATACCTTCAGTACATTAAAGGGTTGTCGCCCCGTGATGCCGGACTAATACTGGTTATACAGCCAATTATCATGGCCATTATATCATCGTGGTCAGGGAAATTATCGGATAGCCGTGATCCGCGAATTTTAGCATCGTGGGGAATGGCAATATCGGCTCTTGGGTTGCTAATGCTAACTCCCATTAACAGCACAACCTCAACAACATACCTGGTTATAGTATTGGCAATTCTTGGTGTGGGGTTTGGACTTTTTTCATCGCCAAACACAAACTCCATAATGGGTTCGGTGGAAAAGAAATATTTGGGTTTAGCGTCTGGGACAGTTGGAACCATGAGGCTTACCGGACAAATGGTGAGTATGGGAATTGCAACACTGATCCTTCATCTGTACATCGGAAAGGATAGTATCAATCCTGGCAACCATCAGCAGTTCATCCGGGCCATGGGCATTGCTTTTATAGCTTTTGCGGTACTCAGCGTTGTAGGTGTTTGGGCCTCACTAAAACGTGGAAAAATAAGTGATACGTTGTAAATAAACTAACGATAAGATTCTTTTTATCGGATTTTTATCATACTTCTATAAACTCATAGCGGTTACCGCGCCAAGCAAGGAATCGGAAAAAATCGCCTACCGGAATTACCAACGATGCCGTGTTAAGGTTTGGATGAAAGCTAACATGGTGGGCCGTTTTTAATCTACCATCAATGAACAGGTGAACGTGCCTTTCCGTATCGTGAAGCAACCCAAACGGCGATACCGATCCGGGGGTGACCCCCAAATACTTCATCATCCGTTGCGGCGATGCAAAGGAGAGCTTACCCTGATGCAAAACTTTTTCCAAATCGTGTACGTTCAGCTGCTGTCTGTATTCCAGTATCACTAAGTAATGCCGATTCCCCTTATGGTTCCGAAAAAAAAGATTTTTACAATGCGTAGAATCTATTCCCGCCCAATATTTTGAGGCCTCCTCTACGGTATGGGCTGGTGGATGCCCATGGTACTCAAACGAGATGTTCAGGTTATTTAACGTTTCATAAACAAGGGGGTCGCCCCTATAGGAGTTAACTGCCATTACCAACGCGTTTACCGTAATACTATATTTGCCAAACGGGAATTTACACTGATTATATCGAAATGTTCTGGATCGTAATCTTCGCCATACCACTCTGCAATTAATGGGAATTTTCTCTGGCTGCTGTTATTGTGGTGTAAAAGTAAATCCAACGCATCCTCGTATCCAATCAAGCCCCCACAATCTTCGGGTGGCGAGTGCCTTTTCCCCCCGGTACAGGTTGGCCGAATCCGTTGCTCCTGCTCCACCTCGTTCACCAGTTCCAGCCCAATAGTCCATGAGTCGCTATAATCATAGACATATATAATAGTTTGCCGACGATCCAGGGCACCCGACAGTATTACCTGTTCCTCATTTTTGAAAATTTCATTGGCTGAATTCCGAAAGTAGTGTAAATGGATGTTCCCCCAGTTGAATACAGCCTGCATAATTTCATGCACAATTTGAAGGTTGGTATCTGCGTTTAACTTTATGTCTCTGAAAATTGGGGGAAACGAACCAACGATGGTGGCTTTTATTTCGAATATTTTTGACATTAACGTTACCGATGCAGTGGAAAGTACGGCAATCCACCTAATAAATAAAATGAAAGTATTGTAAGGTCCATTACGGATTATTTTCAATAAACCGGAACGTAATCTGAGCCATATCCGATAACTCCTCTCCAGCCTCACGGAGTCCGTCATCATCCTTGTCGTAATGCCAATTTATGGCAACATTTATTCCTGCCCGCTGCATTTCATCTAGCAGGATTATAATGTCGTAAAGAAATTTGGCAGACGACGAGTTGAAATAGATAAACTTAAAATCGAAATTTAGCGGGGGAATATTTTCTCCCGCTTGTTTTGCCGCTACTTGTTCTGTCTTAAAATTATCCAGCCATTCAACAATAGGATAGTAAAAGTCTCTTACGTTTTCAGGACGGGAGTACCCTGAAATTAAAAACATCCGACTTTCTAGGTCAAAGTTTATGAGCGGGGAAGCGTTAGTTTGTTCAATCTTAAGTGAATTCATAAAATCTGTATGTCGATAAAATGTCTAATTCTGTTCTATGAATTAGGTATTATGGGTATAAAGTTAAAGGTGTAGCCCAGCATATCAGAAATTTCCTCACCCGATTCAAAAATTTCATCGTCATCTTCATCGTAGAACCAGTTTATTTCAACGGCATTCCCCTCTGAATGAAATTTCATAAACTCAAGCAATATGTCGAGAAGGAATTTGGAGGAAGCCGAGTTAAAGTAGGTCATTTTAAGGTTTACCACTAGGTTACTCTTGTTAAACTCAGTATTACTACTTAACACATTCTCGTTGTATTCTTCCAACCATTTAAGTATAGGTTTGTAAAAACCTACAACATTCTCCGGTCTGGAAAAACCAGAAATTTCGAATACTGAGTTCCCCGGATCAAGAAATACTCTGGGTGTAAATTCGCTGGGTTCTATGTATAGTGGCTCCATTGATTAAATTTGTTGGGTGTCATGTAAAACCTTGATGTTTAGAGTAAAATAGGAATACTTACTTTCAACCTCCTCGAATGTATATTCCAGCTTATTCTCCGTTACTTTGGCAATATTAACAATTCCCAAACCGGCACCGCCCTTTTGAGATACGTTACCGCTTAGGATTATTTCCTTGTAATACTCCCTGAGACCATTTTTATCCAGTAAGTTTACCTTATCAATCCGTTCTTTTAGTAAAGTCGTTTTGGTCTTTAACAAAGAGTTCGAAACGGATAAGTTAATAAAACGGTTATCGAGCAATAGTGTAAATTTAGGGAGATAGTTAGTATTACCCTCGATTAAATCCTGATGCTTGTATATATTCTCCAAACTTTCCACCATGGCGGCATATACTTTCTTTTTAATCGTTATGCCAAAGGCATAACGATCCAAAATTGCTGTCATCTTATTCAGCAGGTAACCAATTTCCTCATACGAGAGTGGCCCATAATGGCTTATTAAAACTTCGTTTTTCCCCACAGGTAATTTGCGTAATTTGCTACCAAATTAAAAAATCAATTCGTAATTAATGCAAAAGTTACAAAAAAAAAGGTTGCAACTATGCATGGCTTCACCGAATACTTATGAAACAAAAAAGCATTTTGACGAACTGCGTTTTTTGGTTTACGAACCATCACATTAATGAGTGTAAATATTTTATGGCCGAGCTGTGCAGTAAAATACCCTCTCTTGCCTATTATGCAAAACAATCACCGAGAAAAAAATGAAAAACCAAAACTTAAAGAAATAAATAATGGGCTATCGTTTGTTGGGGGTATTATAAAAAATGAAAGTTTAGGCTTTGGCTTGGGCGCTAGTTTATTCATTGTGGCGCTGAAATTAGAAAAATCCACATCGATACCAAACCCCAATGCATCAAATTGAGTGTATTGGTCGCTGTAAGTAGAGGATCTCTTGGACCCTTCCAGGTTAATGGTTTCCTCAACGTATAGGTAGGTAAGGTTTAACGATGGTTTATACTTAAGCGTAAGGGCCACCCCTCTCCAATTACCCTCATCGGTATATTTTCCAAAACCAAAGGTCCAACCCAGATTCAGGCTAATAGCCAGAGAAACAGCCGACACGTCATTTTTAACATCGGATACATCATCCTTGTAGCCGTAGCTGAAAGAGTATAAAATAAGATCGTTGCCCCATCCATAGTTTATACTACTCCACGAAAGTGGCCCAGGGCTATATTCTGGCATCTTAAGGTTTATCCAGTTTTGACTTGTTGAAATTCCACCTCCCAATCCATCCACTTCGCCATAGTTATCCTTGTCAACTTTAAAGTAGGAACCTGTCAGCGAGTAGGATGAGTATGTGGCCTTGCCCCCCCTTAAATGCCATTCATGTTTTAGTGCTTCGGACAGACCAACATTTTTGGGAGCAACCAAGCTGTCTCCCGTTTTTTTCACCCCAATATTGTTTACCGTTGCGCTATCGGGAAATTGTAAAAACTCCCCCAGCCGGGCCTCCTCCCCGCTGATTAATGCAATATAAATACCATTATACTTAAATCCCACCTCAAATTCGTACGAGTTTCCTGGGTTAGGGTTGAGGTAGTACGCCGTTCGTGCGCCAATAGGAATGCTACAGTCAATCCTAAGCGATTTTGTATAATCGACCGGAACCTCAACTAAAACTGTTCCACCGTTCTTTAAGGCATACTCCTTACCCTGTATGCTTAAATAGATTTTCCCAAAAAAGCCCCGCGTCCGGGAGGGTCTTATAAACTTTAACGATACTGTTTCCTGCGCATTTGCCGAAAAATAGAGCAAAAGGAGGCTAAATAGTAGTATCTTTTTCATGAACCGGATGGCTTGTTATGACTCGTTAAAGATACTAAGTAACGAAAAGTTACCAATATTTTTTACGTCTTTCGCTAACAATTTTTGCTGAGCGGTAAAATTCTTAGGGGCTAAACGCGACGATGATTGGAAGAATGGCAAAATAAAACCCCCGGCAAATTGCCGGGGGCTCAAAAAATAGTCTTTTCAATCCTAAAAGTTAAGATTAACGGCAACTACCTCTTTTATTTCAGGAACATCGCGCTTAACGGCCTGTTCAACTCCATTTTTAAGTGTCATTAGGCTATACGGACAGCTGCCACATGCGCCATGAAGCTTTACCCGAACAATATTATCATCGGTGACCTCCACCAGCGATATGTCGCCACCATCATTCTGTAAAAATGGACGAATTGTCTCTATCGAAGTGTTTACTTTTTTTAAAATTTCATTCTGCTCTGACATGGTACAATTTATTAACGGTTAACTATTTATGCTGAACATCTACAATATTTGTCGGCGGTAGATTGGCGTTTCTTACAGCAACCTGGTCCAGTACATTTCTTGCCAATTCATCAAAAGCCTTTGAAGCAAGCGATGAATGAACTGCAACAGGCTCTCCGAAATCGCCCCCTTCACGAATACTCTGTACTATTGGAATTTGACCAAGTAAAGGCAATTTCATTCTATCCGCCAATTTTTTGCACCCCTCCTTGCCAAAAATATAGTACCTATTGTTGGGAAGCTCCTCGGGCGTAAACCACGCCATATTCTCGACCAAGCCCAGCACCGGAACTTTTATTCCCTGGCTGGTAAACATGCTAATCCCTTTTATGGCATCGGCAAGGGCTACATCCTGCGGCGTACTTACGATGACCACCCCGGTAACGGCAACTTCCTGTACCAACGTTAAATGTATGTCGCTTGTGCCGGGAGGCATATCAATAAACAGGTAATCCAGCTCGCCCCAGGCACCCTGGTGAATTAGCTGTTTCAGCGCGCTGGTAGCCATGGGTCCCCGCCAAATTAGTGCATTATTCGGATCAACAAAAAATCCTATGGAAAGCAGCTTAACCCCATAGTTTTCAACCGGAACTATTAATTCCATTCCATCCTCTTTCACAACCTCGGGCTGAACATGCTCCATGTTGAACATCTTGGGAACAGACGGACCGTAAATATCTGCATCGATTAAACCAACCTTTGCGCCTGTTTTTGCAACGGCAACAGCCAAATTCACGGCAATGGTTGATTTCCCAACGCCCCCTTTGCCGGAAGCTACTGCAATAATATTCTTTACCTTACTTACCGATGCTTTTGTTTTTAATGGCGATACCGGCGGCGTAACATCGGCCATGATTGCTATATCGATAGCTACATCGGTTCCAAATTCTGCGGTTAAAACCTTTGCGGCCGATTTCTTTACCGATAATGCAAAGGGATCGTTTTTCTTGGTAAGTTTCAAAGTAAACGATATTTCATTGTTATCTACCGTTAATCCCTGAACCATTTGTAGGCTAACAATATCGCTGCCTGTTTCGGGGTGAATTACCTCCTTTAAAACTCCCAAGACTCCATCAACGCTCAAATCCATTGTTCTAAAGTTGTTTTGATTTAGTTTAAATTAACACGCAAAGATAGATTATTTAGTGAAACGTTAAAAGCTAAAGGTTAAATGATGAAAAGAGGTGATTTTACCAATCAGCAAACAGCTACCAACTTTACGGATAAACAGCTATTCCAGCTCAATGTTCGGATCCCAGAAAAGTTTTTTGAAATCTACAACGGCACTATTTTCAACCCTTATCCCTTCCGATTCCAGCAGCTGCTGCATGGTGTGGCTCCCCGGGAAATGAATTTTACCCGTGAGCTGCCCGTTCCTATTAACAACGCGATGTGCAGGAACCCAATCTTTGGATGTATGGCAAACGTTTAATGCCCAGCCAACCATTCGTGCCGATTGCGCCGAACCCAAATACCGGGCAATTGCCCCATACGACGTAACCCGGCCTACCGGTATTAAACGCGCTACATCGTAAACTTTCCCGAAGAAGTTATCGTTACTCGGTGTCGGGTTCATGGAATGGCCCAGCATGGTTCATTTCGAAGTTAATATACGTAATTGGCAAATCCTGATCCAGGAATTGCTGCTCATAAAAAGTTTTAATCCCAAGAATTGGATCGTCCTTAACGGTAGAGTAAAGGTTGTTGGTACAAACATTAAATGTAAGGTTATTCTGCTCAATTAGTGTTTTCGTGTATGCGTGCAGCTTCTGGTTGTCTGTTTTAAGGTGAATTATTCCGTTGGGTTTTAAAAATTTGATGTACTGGTTTAGGAATCGGCTCGATGTTAGCCTTTTCTTAGCCTTTACCTCACGGAGTTGCGGGTCGGGAAATGTGATCCAGATTTCATCCACCTCCGAGGGGGCAAAGAATGAGGCAATATGCTCAATTTTAGTCCGAATAAATGCCACGTTGCCAAGGTTATCCTCCGTCGCAGTTTTAGCTCCACGCCATAGCCGGGCACCTTTAATATCAACCCCAATAAAATTTTTCTGTGGAAACATTTTCGATAGGCCGATACTATACTCGCCTTTACCGCAACCCAGCTCTAAAACTATTGGGTTATTGTTTTTGAAGTATTCGCTGTTCCATTTCCCTTTCAACCCAAAATCGGTATTTAAGATCTCGGCAAGCGCAGGTTGAAATAAATTCGTAAAAGTTTCGTTCTCGGCAAAACGCTTTAGCTTGTTCTTTCCCACAAAAATTATAAAATTTTGCAAAAATACTAGTTACTCGACAATTCCCTTCTCTCCAGCCTAAGCCCAACGTTCATCAATCCCTTAAGTTCCTGCACCCGCATGGCCTGCTGTATTTCAACCCGGTAGTCGCCACCAGATGAGAATTTTACCCCCTGCCGGTATAGGAATCGATTGTCGTAAACTCTTCCGCTGCCCCGTCCGAGCCATTTACCCCGGTCGTCGGCCAAGTAGCATTCAAAAGTATCGCGGAGCGATGCGCCGTTGGGGGCATATATGTCGATGAAAAGATACAGGTTTTGAAACGGATAGTCCGTTGTGTTCCGTAGGTTAACATACAGGTTATAAGCCGAAACAGTATCGGTTACGGGTACGGTAAAGGCTGCCAGGCTATCGGCATTCCACTTTTCGTGGGGAATAGTTACGGATTGATCAAAAACAGCGTTCCTATCGCACGACAAAAACACCGAAGCACATAGCAGGGCTGTGATAGTCCTATTCATTTCTCTGGCTTTGATTCCCTTTGAACCGGCTTCGTTTTTTCTTCTTCTTACTCTGAGCCCTTGCGTCGAACCGGGTTAAGCTAGCCTCCTCTAAACCATCGGTAAAATCTAACGGCTGGCTGGCTGCTTCTTCCTTGCGATTATCTATCAGCTTGTTAGCCTTAATCCCCTTCTTGTTCAGCGCAACAATCTCCTTCACCCTGTCAACCGAAACCTCGACCAAGTTTACCGATGTTGATTGATCGCTGCTGAACCACATGGAGCGTTTAAAAATATCGGTTTTAACGTGATGATAGGTTGCCTCCTTGGTTTCGATTGGTACTGTTACATCGGGAAAATCTTTACGTGCATCGAGGTAGCTGTTCAACTCGTAGTTCAGGCAGCACTTAAGCTTTCCGCATTGCCCGGCAAGTTTTTGAGGGTTAAGCGATATTTCCTGCGCCTTGGCAGAGTTGGTACTAACTGAGTCGAAGTGCGAAATCCAGGATGAGCAGCAGAGCTCCCGTCCGCACGAACCAATACCGCCAATACGGCCAGCTTCCTGACGTGCTCCAATCTGGCGCATTTCAATTCTCACCTTAAACTCATCGGCAAGTACCTTGATTAACTCCCTGAAGTCAACCCTATCGTCGGCAATGTAGTAGAAAATGGCTTTGGTTTTATCGCCCTGATACTCTACGTCTCCAATTTTCATGTTGAGCTTCAGGTCCTCCGCAATTCTACGGGCTTTTATCATTGTCCCGTGTTCCGGTGCAATTGCCTCCAGCCATTTCTCAATATCTACCTGCTTTGCCTTTCGGTAAACTTTTTTGAATTCGGTAGTTTGGGGATTTATGCCAACACGCTTCATTTGCCTTTCAACAAGCCATCCGGTAAGGGAAATCACGCCAATATCGTGGCCCGGCGATGCCTCAACGGCAATAATATCGCCCTTGCAAAGGTTTAGCTGGTTGGCATTCCGGTAAAATCCTTTACGTGTATTTTTAAACTGAACCTCAACAATATCGTATGTTTGCAGCGTTTTAGGAAGATCGCTAATCCAATCGTAGGTGCTAAGCTTGGCGCACCCCTGCGAATGGCAAACGGTGTGTTCTGTAGCATCTACTCCAGAGACAATGACTCCCCTTGTGCTGGTACTTTTTTCCATTTCCCCAAAGTTGTATTGTATGGATCGCAAAGTTAGCTAAATTGATTGTCAATTTTATTGTTGCAAAAAAGAAAGTTGTTCACCGGCGGTTGTTTGACTGCCACATCACTTAACCTTTCGCATTTAACGCTTTATTCGGAATCAGCTTTACCATTCGCATGGCAAAATGGGTAAAAACGATTGACGGGTTTCCATTCTGCATAATACACTCGTAGGCCTGGGTAAATTCGTTGGTAATGCTAAAAATATTTTCGACTCCAATGAATGGTGAAAAGTTTTTCCCAAAATTGGCCTCATCCCCCATTAGGTAGGATATTTCATCGAGACCCGAGTTTAGCATTAAGCTTTCACGGGTAACCCGTAACGAGTAATTTAAAAACTCCTTCTGATTCTCACGTCCCAGCGATGCAACTTCATCCACCCAATCGAGCAGGCCAACAACATTCCTGGCGTAACACAACCGCATCAACTTTTTATAGTATTCAAAATACTCGCTTCCATTGCTCTCTAGTAACTGCTGCGCAGTATAAAAACTTCCCCTTGCAATCCGGCTAATATCCTGCGCCTGTTCCGGTTCTAGGCCAAACTTATCCATAAGGGACATGGCAATGCTTTCGCGGGCAATTGGTGGAACCATTATTTGCTGGGTTCGGGATAGAATTGTCTTTAAAAGCAGGTTAGGGTTTTCACTTACCAGTAAAAATACGGTTTTGGCGGGGGGTTCCTCTATCAACTTAAGTAATTTATTGGCAGCCTGGGTGTTCATCCTTTCTGGGAGCCAAATTATCATCACCTTAAAATCGCTTTCGAAACTTTTTAGGCTGAGCTTCCTGATTACATCCGAGGCTGTGGCTGTACTGATAATTCCCTGCTTATTTTCCATTCCAATCATTTCGTACCAGTCATTTTCACCAAAGTAGGGATTTGTAAGCAGTGCTTCGCGCCACAGCGTTAGCGTATCATCGGCTTTATCGCCATCATCATCGCCGCTATCCGATTTATCCTTCGATTTAGAAGGATATACAAAATGTAAGTCGGGATGAATTAGTTTCGATATTTTTTTGCAGGCAGGGCATACTCCACAAGAATCGTTTTCGCCTCTGTTTTCGCACATTATGTATTGGGCGTATGCAATTACCAAGGCCAGCTTTCCTGTTCCCGATGGCCCAATAAAAAGTTGAGCATGGGGTATTCGGCTCTCTTGTGTTGCTGTAATTAGCCTTTGCTTTACTTTCTCTTGTCCTACTATATCCTTAAACAACATTTTAGCCTGCGTTAAATTCAATGTCAAAAATACAAATTTTGATGTTGTAAATACGGCAACCAATTGGTTAAATGTTCTTTCATTCCATACTGCTTAATAGCAATCGTTTGCGTGAAAATTGGCTTGAATCAACTTACAAATCGAAAGCAAATTCGTAATTTTGTTGGCGAAACTAAATTTATATAGTATATGATAACTATTGATAGCTACAACTTTAATGGCAAAAAGGCCATTGTCAGGGTTGACTTTAACGTACCCCTCGATAAAAAGACCTTTGAGGTTACCGATGATACCCGCATTCGCGGAGCACTTCCAACCATCAAGAAAATATTAAAGGATGGCGGTTCGGCAATTCTGATGTCGCACCTTGGCCGTCCCGATGGCAAACCACAGGATAAATACTCGTTGAAGCACGTAATTCCTGCCATCGAGAAGAATTTAGGCATGAAGGTGAAGTTTGCCTTGGACTGCATGGGCGAAGAAACCAGGAAAATGGCACAGGATTTAAAAGCCGGCGAAGTTCTTGTTTTGGAAAACCTGAGATTCTATGAGGAAGAAGAAGGTAAGCCATACAGTTTACCGGAGGATGCAACCGAAGAGCAAAAGAAAGAAGCCAAAGCAAAAGTAAAGGAAAGCCAAAAGAATTTCGTTAAGCAGTTGGCTAGCTATGCCGATTGTTACGTGAACGATGCTTTTGGAACCGCCCACCGCGCACATGCCTCAACGGCATTGATTGCAGCCAGTTTCCCCAACAACAGCATGTTTGGTTACCTTATCAACAGCGAGTTAAACGCTATGGATAAAGTGCTAAAAGCTGCCGAAAAACCATTCACTGCAATTATGGGCGGTGCAAAGGTTTCCGATAAAATTCTAATTATTGAAAATCTTTTAGATAGAGTAGATAATTTGATCATTGGCGGGGGGATGACCTATACTTTTGTTAAAGCACAGGGCGGTAAAATTGGAAAGTCTATTTGCGAAGAAGATAAATTGGATTTGGCAAAAGAACTTTTGGCAAAAGCAAAAGCCAAAGGTGTTAACGTTTACCTGCCGGTTGATGCCGTTAATGCCGATGCTTTTGATGCAAATGCCAACACTCAAATTACTGCAATTGATCAAACTCCCGACGGTTGGATGGGTTTAGATATTGGCCCTGAATCAACTAAAAAACTGGCCAAAGTAATTTCTGAGTCTAAAACGATTCTTTGGAATGGCCCAATGGGTGTATTTGAAATGGAAAAGTTTGCCCATGGAACATCCGAAATTGCCAAGGCAATTGCCGAGGCAACCGGTAAGGGTGCGTTCAGCCTCGTTGGTGGTGGCGATTCCGTTGCTGCTGTTAATAAAAACAAATTGGCCGATAAAGTTTCATACGTTTCAACCGGTGGCGGTGCCATGCTGGAATACATGGAAGGTAAGGAACTTCCGGGAGTTAAGGCTATCCGAGGATAGTATAAATTATTATAACTTTGTAACCCTGTCAGAATTTAATTTCGGGCAGGGTTATGTTGTTTTAAACGATGGACATTAAATCCAGAATATTCAATATTCTCACATTGGAGGAATTTCAAGAAATTGCTCTTGACATTTTTCGTTTTCAATACAACAACGTAAAAGTTTACCACGATTACGTTTCTCTGCTCGGCGTAGTCCCCGATAAGGTCGAAACAATCGAGGAAATTCCATTTTTACCAATTCAGTTTTTTAAAACGCACAACGTTATAGTCAATAACCAATCACCCCAAATTACATTTACCAGCAGCGGAACTACGGGGAACGAAACTAGTAAGCATTTGGTTTCCGACAAATCACTATACATTGATAGTTTTACAAAAGGATTTGAACTATTTTACGGAAATCCAGGTGATTACTGCATTCTTGCTCTTTTGCCTTCTTATTTAGAGCGAACAGGTTCATCGTTGGTTTTTATGGTTGATGAGTTGATTCGACAAACCAAAAATTCTAATAGTGGGTTCTTTTTAAATCAATACGATGAGTTGATACGAATACTTTCTGATATTGATAGTAAAGGGGAAAAATGCCTACTGATTGGAGTAAGTTTTGCACTGCTCGATATTGCTGAAAAATATCACCTAAACCTTGAAAATATCATTGTAATGGAGACCGGTGGAATGAAGGGCCGCCGTAAGGAAATCATTCGGAACGAGTTGCATGGCATTCTCTGCAATGCTTTTGGTGTTGGTGCAATTCATTCTGAGTATGGAATGACAGAATTACTATCGCAGGCATACTCCAATGGCAATGGCATTTTCCGTTGTCCGCCGTGGATGAAGGTTCTGGTACGCGACCTGTACGATCCGCTGAGTTCAAAATCAACAGGAAGTAGTGGGGCAATAAATATTATTGATTTGGCGAATATAAATTCGTGTGCTTTTATCCAAACCCAAGATCTTGGTAAACTTTTTGGCGATGGTAGTTTCGAGGTTTTAGGTAGAATGGGCAATGCCCCGGTCCGGGGGTGTAATTTGCTGGTTTACGAATAATACTTTTTTTTCTTAGAATCTTTCTACTCGTCGGTGCTTAGTATCTGCTTAGTTATTATCCGTACCGGAAACCGGGCAGTTATGTAGGCAATGGTAAGTACCACCAGCAATATCAAAGCAATATCGGGAAGTTGAATGTCAACAGGGTAAGCATCAATAATAAAGTTTCCCCTCCCTTCCAGCTTAATCAGCTTAAAGGTGATCTGCAGCCAGCAAACCAAAAGGCCCAGTAACGTTCCGATTATTGATCCGCCAGCAGATATGAGCATTCCCTCGGCAAGGAATATTTTGCGGATTAAATCGTTGTCGGCTCCAAGGCTGCGGAGTGTTTCAACGTCTTTTCGCTTTTCAATTATCAGCATCGATAGCGACCCAACTATATTGAACGAGGCAATTATCAGGATAAGCGTAAGAATCAGCCCAATGGCAAATTTCTCCGATTTCATGGTACGGTAAAGCGATTCGTTCTGCTGGTAACGGTTTTGTACCCTGAAATCTTTCCCAATTATCTGCTCAACTTCCCGTTTCAGTTTTTCCGAATCGTATCCCTTGGTTGCCTTTATTTCCACTGATGTTACCATGGTTGAATCGTAATTCAGCAGCGTCCGGACAAACTCAACGGGCGATACTATGTATTGCGTATCGAAATCCTGCTCAATGGCAAATACCCCGGAGGGCATGATGTCCCGACGTACAAAAGCCGATTCGATGGATAATGTGGCCTTACCGCGTTTGGGCATATATACCGAAATCGGATCGAAGTGCGCGAGACTTGCATTGAGGTAGTAACCAACGCCCTGCCCTATAATTGCCATAGGTTGACTTCCCATCCAAAGCTTAAATTCGCCATCAACAAGCATGGTGTCAATCCCCGTTAAATTGCCGTAATTCCGGCTAACACCCTTGATAATGCCAATGTGTTGCTTTTTGTTGTACCGGAACAGGGCATTTTCCTCAACAACCTCGGCAAAAACAGCAACGCCTCTGAGTTGACGTATTTTATCGAAATCGGCGGTTGCAACGCTGAAAACTTTGCCCTGGCGCGGGAGAATTTTTACATCGGAATCGATGCTGGAGTATAGCTTGCCTATCAACGTATCAAACCCATTAAAAACCGACAGCACAATTACCAACGCCATAACACCCGTAGCTACGCCAACCAGCGATATTATGGAAATAATGTTGATGATGTTATGCGATTTTTTTGCAAACAGGTAACGTCGCGCTATGTAGAATGGAAGGTGCATTTTTAGCTGGTATTTTTTGGGTAGCTTTTATATGAGGTTGTTTTTACTGGTCATGCTGAACGTTCGCCAGAATATTACTGCTGGGCTGGCCATAAAAAATCTGTATTTCGCATAAATATCCCCAGCTACGCTTGGGGTAACAATGTTCATCATCATTCACTGTTCAATACTCACCGGGGCTTCCTGCAAACATACAATATTTCATCCTTGGGCAAAGCGTACCGTTCAACCAAGCTGGCTGGTAACGTTTTCACAAAATCATTCTCATCAACCATAAAACCCGCGCGGCGTAAACGTTCCCCGTAATCTCGGCCATAAAGCCGTAAATGATCGCGTTGTTGGTAGTATTTCTCGCGGAGTTCCGGGGTGTTGATTGCCGGGTCTTCCAGCGTTTTTTCCATCGATAAATCCATGGGCACCTGCAGAATGGCAAATCCCCCGGGTTTAAGTACCCGGTAAATTTCCCGCATGGCAG
Organism: Bacteroidales bacterium; assembly: GCA_050180015.1. Lineage (GTDB taxonomy): Bacteria > Bacteroidota > Bacteroidia > Bacteroidales > Tenuifilaceae > JBFXEO01. The sequence goes on from JBFXEO010000005.1 coordinate 26,386, forward strand.
CAAGGTCAGAATCGACATGCTCCAAAACGTGATTGCATATAACCACATCAAACTGCGACTCGGGGAAAGGTATTGCCTGAACATCCATTTTTACATCGGCCCAGGGCGATAGCAAATCGGCAGTAACGTATTCCAGATTTTTAAGCTTCTGGAAATGTTTCAGAAAGCAGTATTCCGGTGCAATATGAAGAACCTTTTGTGGTGCTGTAAAAAAGTTGGTTTTATCGCGCAGGTAAAGCCAAATTAGCCGGTGACGCTCCAGCGACATGGAGTGCGGTGCCAGTGCGTTTCCTCTCACACTTGTTCGTCCGTAGGGAAGCAGCTTGCGGTATTTTTTGCCAGAAATAGGATCTTCAAATTTGTTGCCCTTGTAGAATATTCCAATGGTTTTAAGCCCAAAGGCTGCAAACCGCTGAAGGTGATGGCGGGGGATAAATCGGGTGGTAAACGATACAAAAAACTTAATCATGGGTTACTGGTTTAGCAAGCGGTCAATATTTTCTATGTAATCCAGCGAGTCATCAACAAAAAAAGCCAGCTCAGGAATAATTCTCAGCTGATGTCTTACCCGTTTGCCAAGCTCCATGCGCAACGTTTTAACCTGATGCCTTATAAGCTCAAGGGTTGTATCGCTTCCCGGCGTAGGGAAAATACTAACATAAACCTTTGCCAATGCTAAATCGGGGCTAACCCGAACCTGTGTTATTGTTATCATTTTTCCGGGGAATAGCGCTGCACCCTCGCGCTGAAAAATCTCCCCAAGGTCTTTTTGTATCAGCCGCGCAACCTTTTGCAGCCTGGTTCCGTCCATAGTTTCTTAACTTTTTTACAAAGATACTCAATAAAGTAATAAGCAATGGGTGATTAGCTAATAGTTAAGCGTTGGAAGGTAAATATTAAAAGGTAAAACCGAAAAGATCGTTTGACATTGGAGCGTGAAATCCAATGCTATTTAGCGGCCCAATTTCCTAGCTGGTTATGTTGGGAAAACTCAATGCCCCATATTTCCTGTGCGCTAAGCGTGCCGCTAAACATCATTGCTAGAATCCGGGGTTTGTTTTCCATTGGGGTATGGAGTCGGAAATTAATTTAGTTTTCCTACTATTTACTGTCAGCGAACAACAAGTAGCTAAAATAAGTTACTTTGTAAAAATTTGAAAGCAGATGAAAAATTATAGATATTGTGATACCCTCAGCGAGTATAAAAGACGCCAAAGCCTTGAGGTAAATATTGGCGGAATACCGCTTGGTAGGGACAATCCCGTTCGCGTTCAAACCATGACAAACACCAACACAAATAACACACAGGCCACGGTTGAGCAATGTATTCGCGCTGTACAGTCTGGCTCCGAGTTCGTTCGTATTACCACGCAGGGGGTTAAGGAGGCTGCAAATCTTGAGAATATCAAGCGTGAGCTGATAAACAGGGGATACACTGTTCCTCTTGTTGCCGATGTTCACTTTAACCCGGCGGCAGCACTTGAAGCCGCAAAGCACGTGGAGAAGGTTCGTATAAATCCGGGCAACTTTGCCGATCCTCGTGCAAAATTTCAGCATTTTGATTATACCGATGATGAGTATGCACAGGAATTACTTAACATCGAGGGGAAATTAATCCCGCTGCTTCAAACGTGTAGCTGCCGCAAGGTGGCACTTCGGATTGGTGTCAATCACGGTTCTTTGTCCGATAGAATTATGAGTCGATATGGCGATACTCCGGAAGGTATGGTGGAATCGGCCCTGGAATTTTTGCAGATTTGCAAAAAGCATAATTTCAACAGCGTTGTAATTTCCATGAAATCGAGCAATACGCGGGTTATGGTTCATGCCGTCAGGTTGCTTGTAAGTAGAATGGATGCCGAGGATATGCACTATCCTTTGCATTTAGGCGTTACCGAGGCTGGCGACGGCGAGGATGGCCGAATAAAATCGGCAGTGGGCATAGGAACTCTCCTTGCCGATGGGATTGGCGATACAATTCGTGTTTCGCTTACCGAGGAACCTGAACTCGAAATTCCCGTTGCACAAAAGCTGGTTTCATATTTCAGCAACCGGAAAACAAACCCGGTAATTCCCTCGATAGATAAACTCCCGTATAATCCGTTTACATACTCTCGTCGCGAGACAAATTGGGTTGGTAACATAGGTTCAAATAACCCTCCGGTTGTTATTGCCAATCTCTCAAACATAAGGGATATTACAGAGCAGTACATAAATTCATGGGGCTGGCATTACAATTCTCAAAATAAAACTTGGCTAAGAAACGATATTGCTGCCGATTACTTCTTAGTTGATAGCGTGGGAAAATTTGGAACTATTCGGATTGATGGCTTACCCGTTATATCTCCAGAATCGGCAGAAAACATGGTTAAAGACACCGTGGAGTATAAATTTTCTGGCAGTGGTACATCGAAAGTCTTTGTTCGTCTTAATTATGCCGATTTGGGTGATGAAGAATTTTTGGAGTTAATCAAGGGTGACCTCAATGTGGTACTCTTGTTGGAGACTAGCAATGGCAATGGCTTTGCCGAGCAGCGTGCTGCTTTTATTAGATTGATGGAGAATGGCATTAAATCACCGGTAATAATTCACCGCGAATATTCCGACTCCGACAAGGAAAGTTTTCAGTTGAAGGCCGCGTCGGATGCCGGCGCTTTGCTTATCGATGGTTTAGGCGATGGCATTATGCTCACGGCTCCGGTAGTTAACGATACCGATATTTGCTCCACGGCGTTTACCATTCTGCAAGCTGCACGCACAAGAATTTCAAAAACCGAATACATCTCGTGTCCCGGTTGTGGCCGAACGCTATTTAACCTGCAGCAAACGCTGCAAAAGGTAAAGGCATCCACATTGCAGCTAAAGGGCCTGAAAATTGGGGTGATGGGCTGCATTGTGAATGGTCCCGGCGAAATGGCCGATGCCGATTACGGCTATGTTGGTGCTGGGCCGGGGCGAATTACGCTGTATAAAGGAAAAGAGATTGTACAAAAGAACATTCCCGAGGAAAATGCAATCGATGAACTCATTAATCTTATTAAAGTTAATGGCGATTGGCGCGAATGAGAGATAATTTCAGTGCTATCTGACCGTTTCAACAGACCCGGGGAACTCCTCCCATAATTGAATGAGGTTAAAAAAGGGGCATTAAGAGACGTATGATTAAGAGACGTATGATTATACGTCTCTTCACAAAAAAACAAAAATATGTCTTTACGGCTAAAACCTATTCAACCAGCGGTAACGGCGGGCACTATCGCCAATCTTCAGTCCAATCATTAATTCGTGCGAACCTCCCCTTCCCAGTGTAGATACATCGTTAAAGTTGTAGTCAAAAGCATATCCAAAGTAGAATTGCTGGTAACGTACACCAAACATGGTAACTATTGCCCCCGACGAACGGAACGAAAGACCCAGCCAGTAATCCTGCTTAAAGTATCCTTTAATATTAAAATCAGTGCCAAACTGCATTCGCTCATTGGTGGTAAAAAGTATTGATGGTTCTACGGCATAATCGCTTCGGTAGGGTTCAATACGATATCCGCCAACAATGTAGTATTGCCTTAAAAGGCGGTAAGCCGTTTCGGCGTTTCCGCTACCAAACTGTATGGCACTCTGAAAAAGCGATGTAGCCGAAAGTCCTGCATAAAAATTGCTTTTGCTAACCAGTATGCCCACGTTGGCATCGGGTGCAAATTTTGATGTTTTACCCGTCAACAAGGGGTCATTAGTTTGCTCGTATCCATCGGCATTGTTAACGCTTGCCTTGAACTGGAATGTTGATACGGACGCACCAAAACTTAGCTGGTAGTCGCGGATATAGATGTGGTAAGCATAAGTTCCCTGAAACCCGGTACGGTGTATGCGCCCGTTGTTATCGTTAAAAACGAATGCACCCAATCCTACCCGGCCACTCGGCCGCCGCCGCCGAACCCGGCTCTTTATCAACCGGCTCCGGTTCCTGAAGCTGGTTTTAAGAATACGCGTTTGGGCGCTTAAGGCGTAGGTACTTGGAGCATCGGAGTAACCGACCCACTGCTGGCGGACTGTTAAGTTTACTGCCGTTACACCCTCGGCACCGGCAACCGCTGGGTTTATCAAATATGCATCGAGCATATACTGGCTGTACAGGGGCTGCTGCTGGGCAACTACGCTACCCGCAAAGCACACACCCACCATTAAACCCGTTAACCCTATTTGCCTTTTCAGTTTCATCTTTCTATCCTATACCTTGTCGATAAACCAATAACCGTAACTAAATAACTAGCTTACCATTCTAAATTCCGCCTATAAATGTTAAGCGTTAAACAACAGAACGCCCCAACATACCGTCACAAAAACACATCAAAAGCTATAACCCGGTATTAACTACCTAATAATTGTAATACTCCCCTTGTACTCGTACTTTTTATCGCCCACCGTAAATACAATTAAGTAGTGGTACGAGTCCATGGGCAGCTCTTTTCCGCCAATATCCTTCCCGGTCCATTCCTTAAATGCCCCGTGCGACTTCCACACCAGCTTACCCCAGCGGTTGAAAACCTGTACATTTACGTCGTTCAGGTAACCCGTGAGGTCAACTCCATTTTCCGGTGCCGGGAATTTCCAGGCATCGTTTATACCATCGCCGTTGGGCGTGAATGCCGCGGGTATTCGTAAATTGCTGTAATCCGAGGCCTTTATATTGATTGTATCAGAATTTTCGCATCCATGTAAGTCGGTAACAATCACCCACACCTGCTGATTGCCGCTCTGGCCATCAACAGTAATTCCAGGGGTAATTGCGCCCGTACTCCAATTGTAAAAGTTAAAGTCGGGGTTGTAAACATCCAGCTCCAACGCCTGGCTCCCAAACAGAACCGTGTCGTTCCCCAGCGATACGTTGGGTAAATCGTAAATTTCCAGCTTGGTGGAATCGTAAGAGCAGCTGTAGCTGCCGTTTACCAACCGAACCGTGTACGTTCCGGCCTCGCCGGTATAGTAAATTTGGTTGGTATTGCCATCCTGCCACAGGTAGCTGATGTAGCCGCTACCGGGATCGAGTTCTGCTATTTTCCCGTAGCAAACCCCGGTGCCATCCGCCATGTTATTGTCGATGGGGATAAAAATTTCGGGCGTGTTCAGGGTTACGTAGGTAGTGTAGGGCGAACCCGTACAACCGTAGTCGGTATGCTCGGTAACATCAATGGTGTAAATTCCACCCTTCATATCCTCGCTCCAGGTGATTGCAATAGAATCGCCTCGAGCAAAGAGCTGATAGCTTGATGCGGGAAGAACATTTCCGTTGGGATCGGTTATTACCCAATCAAAATCCGAAATGCCGTTGAACCCTTTTACCCCATACTTTTCGGTAGTTCCAATACAAGCATAGGGCAAATCCTGCCCTTCAACTGGTTGCAAACTGCCAAGGTTTATAAGTAAAACTAAAAAGAGTAGTATAGGAGTAAATTTCTTCAAGTTGCTGCTGTTTGGTCAGTAAATATCTTTCAAAATCTGCGCTTTTCTAGTTAAACCCTGACAGGGTTTGAAGCCTGTCAGGGTTGGAAAACTTTACAAACAATCTAAAATATTAGAAAGCATTGTAACTATTAGGAATATGATAGATAGGACCAGTTGTTGGTGCAGGTGCAACAATTGCTTGATATGTTGATTTACCAGCCCAAGCGTATGTTGTAATATTACCACCACCTGCAACAGTTAAATAATCTGATTTGTGAGAAACAGTAGAAACAATACCAGAAACTCCTGCTGTCAAATTACTTGCTCTTACTAAAGTATATGTATATACTGTAATTTTTGAGTTCTGAACAGACAATGCAGACGTATTAAATGTTACCGTATAATTTGGCTGAGCTCCGGCAGCAGCAACCTTTGCTGTTGTAGGATGATCAACAAAAGTTGAATTGGATGACACATTCGTACTATTAGTTCCACTTAAATCATCCCAGTTGTCAACAGATTCGGTAACTGTAAAAGCATAATTAGCCAAAGTAGCAAGAACGTCCTCTGTGATTGCAATGGTTACAGCATCTGGGGCTAACGGTACTGTAGCACATCTAACCGCTGGATCGGCCGTTGAAATTAATGCACTTGGAGCAGCAACTACATTAACAGCCTGAGAAATTACTGTAGAACTAACACAACCCGATGCTCCAAATTGTTCTGTGACTGTGATAGTTTGTGCTCCTGGAGTTGTTGCAGTAACTTCAACCCAGTTTTGATTCACTGGACCAATAATACTTCCCGGTTGGACTAATGTTAAACCACCCGTTAAAGTAAAATTCCAATAAGAATCTGTATTAATCCCAGTTTGATCATTATGATTATAAGATGGACTGTAAACCGGGTCTGGTTGAACATAAACCATAAAATTTGTTCCTTGGGTTTGATACATTGTTACCTCAGTTAATTGTGTTGCAGTGTAGTCATCTGCTACCTGTGCAAAAGCACCGGAGAACATAAACATAGCAGTAAAAGCAAAAGCCATTTTTAAAAGTGTCGATCTTTTCATAACTGTAAATTTAAAGGTTATTATTAAAAAAACTATTGTTTCTTACCATGACGAATGACCATTCGTCTTTACTCATCTTTTATCGTTACTCTTGTTGAGCCGGGTAACTATTCGGCTCTTTACGAATGCCCCGAATGATTATTCGGATTTCTACAATTGAAACGAATGATTATTCGTCCCTGCCACGCCCCCCAGGGCGGTTGTTTGTTCCGGGCGTTGTACGTTGTATTCCTATTTCTACTCATTACAGTAAAGGTTTGGCGTTAATATTTCTTCCTATTTTAAACCAACAACTAATACGCTTACAGGGCAACAATTGTTCATACAAAGACTAGTATCCGGGGTTTAAATTGACCAACGTCCAAATTCACCCGACGAACACCCTTTTTGCCCCACTTTCCGTTGATACACTGTGAAAAGAACATAAATTTACGCTATTATATTTTCAACAATAATGCCAGCGTTAACAATAGTAACAATATCAGCAATATACGTATATACTGGACGGTATATTTGTCCGATATCGGGATTGGAGGTATTGGCGTTTGCCCGAAAATGGGAAATCAACGTATGGCGCATGGGTGTTGGTTTATCGAGAATACGGGATGGTAGAGGCGTATGGTAGAGGCGTATGGTAGAGGCGTATGGTAGAGGCGTATGGTAGAGGCGTATGGTAGAGGCGTATGGTAGAGGCGTATGGTAGAGGCGTATGGTAGAGGCGTATGGTAGAGGCGTATGATTATACGCCTCTACGGGGTTTTACAATTTGTTTTCGTTGTCGTTCACCCAATTCCGGGGATTATCATATATGTATTGCCGAATGGAAATTAACGATTTTTCATCCCGGATGATGTGATCGTGGTAATTGGGTTGCCAAACGTTTTCAACGGCGGTGCTCCGTTTCGCCCATTTGGTAACACCGATTTTGAATCCACGAACAATGGAACCGATTGTTTTGGATGGGGATCGGAATTTTGGGGTAATGAATGGTGGCGTTGGGGGAACGGTTGGTAGAGGCGAATAACCATTCGCCTTCACGGGATGAACAACGGGTATTGGGGGATCACATGGTAGAGGCGTATGATTATACGCCTCTACGGGATTACCAATGGGTGTTGGGGAATCGGATTGTAGTGGCGAATAATCATTCGCCTCTACGGATTCGTTGATTATAATTATTCCGTGAATATGGTTGGGCATTACAACAAATTGATCGGTAGAAACAAATGGGAAATGATTGGGAATATCCATCCAACATTGTTCTGCAACCTTACCCAGCCCGTTCAGAACCATCGTCCCATTAAATATTTCACCAAACAAATGTTCGCGGTTATAGGTAACGATGGTTATAAAATATGCACCAACCGATGAATAATTGTACCCTGCCATCCGATTGGTTTCTATGCGGTATTTGTTTTTAAACAATGTCATCGGGGGCATGGAAATTAATTATGGATACCGAATAATATGCCTTGGTTGGTCGAATGGTGGAGACGAATAATCATTCGTCTCCACGGGATGAACAACGGGTATTGGGGGATCACATGGTAGAGGCGTATAATCATACGCCTCTACGGGATGGACAATGGGCGTTGGGGAAACGGTTGGTAGAGGCGAATAATTATTCGCCTTCACGGGATGAACAACAGGTATTGGGAGAACGAATGGTAGAGGCGTATAATCATACGCCTCTACGGGGTTTTACAATTTGTTTTCGTTGTCGTTCACCCAATTCCGGGGATTATCATATATGTATTGCCGAATGGAAATTAACGATTTTTCATCCCGGATGATGTGATCGTGGTAATTG
>JBFXEO010000006.1:0-33583 GCA_050180015.1 Bacteroidales bacterium
CTGCTGAAAGAAGAGCTAAACAAAATAGACCGGCAAATGGCCACCCAACGGAAAAACCGTGGCAGCATGGTTAGGGTTGCGCTGGTTGGCTACACCAATGTTGGGAAGTCAACATTGATGAATTTGATCAGCAAATCGGATGTTTTTGCCGAAAATAAGCTTTTTGCCACACTCGATACAACTGTTAGAAAGGTGGTAATTGGGAATCTTCCGTTCCTGCTATCCGATACGGTTGGGTTTATCCGTAAGCTACCCCATCAGCTGGTGGAATCGTTCAAATCAACGCTTGACGAGGTAAGAGAGGCCGATTTGCTACTTCACATAGTTGACATTTCGCACCCCAGCTTTGAGGAGCAAATAGACGTGGTTAACCAAACGCTGCACGAAATAAACACAGGCGAAAAGCCCACCATTATTGTTTTCAACAAAATTGATGCTTACAGGTGGGCAGAAAAAGCAACAGATGATATGTCGCCCCGCACGGAACAAAACATTAGCCTCGATGAGTTACGTAGCAGCTGGATGGCAAAAAAGAATACGCATACAATTTTTATATCGGCAAAACAAAAAACCAACATCCCAGAATTCAGGCAAATGCTGCATAAAGCGGTCAGAGAAATTCACGTTGGCCGTTACCCCTACGACAACTTCCTCTATCCCGACATCAAGGATAGCGAATTTGAGGTGAAATAGTCCATTGTCTATCTAACCTATTTTACTTACTTTGCACTGCTATAACTTCTATCAATGACAGATATATTTACAAGCATTACGGACTGGTACATGGCCAACATGAACTACACAACCATAACTCTTTTAATGGCAATAGAAAGTTCGTTCATCCCATTCCCTTCCGAAATTGTTGTTCCACCTGCAGCCTATAAAGCAGCTCAAGGAGAACTAAACATATACTTAGTTGTATTCTTTTCAACATTCGGTGCGCTTATTGGTGCTCTCTTCAACTACTTTTTTGCTCTTTGGATTGGTCGAAAGGTAATTTATTCACTTGCTGATACAAGGTTTGCCAGGCTATGCATGATTGAACCCGAATCTATCAAAAAAGCAGAATCCTACTTCGTGAAACATGGTAACACCTCTACATTGATTGGTCGTCTTGTTCCAGGGATTCGTCAGTTAATATCAATCCCAGCAGGTTTAGCGTGCATGCCTTTCAAGAAATTTCTTCTTTACACAATTCTGGGTGCTGGAATGTGGAACGTTGCGCTAGCAATACTTGGATATTACATTCCAAAAGATTTGGTTGACAAATACTATGGCGAACTAAGCATTGCAATGATTGTACTAGGCGCAGGGTTTGTTTTTTCCTTGATTTACCAAGCCTTTAAGAAAAATGGCAAAGCAGCAAATTAATTGTTGCTCCGCTTTATACACTTCTAGCCCAACCAGCCTTTCGAGTTCAGGTACTCGGCAATTTGAATAGCGTTGGTTGCTGCACCTTTGCGTAAATTGTCGGAAACTACCCAAAAGTTTAGACTTCTGGGTTGAGAAACATCCCTCCGGATCCGGCCTACAAAAACATCGTCCTTGCCCTCTGCGTAGCGGGGCATCGGATAAAAGTTGCTACCGGGGTCATCCTGCACGGTAATTCCATCGGAATGGCTAAACAGATCAACAACATCTTTCAAATCAAAATCACTCTCGAACTCAACATTAACCGATTCCGAATGGCCACCAACAACAGGGATACGGACAACTGTTGGTGAAACCATGATGGTTTGGTCGCCAATTATTTTCCGGGTTTCATCTATTAACTTCTGCTCCTCGGTGGTATAACCATTATCCAGGAAAGTTCCACCATGAGGGAAACAGTTCAAATCAATTGGGTGCGGATAGGCCATATCAGCCTGAATTCCCTGCCGCTCGGCATAAAGCTGGTTAACGGCTTTAACCCCGGTACCGGTTACCGACTGGTATGTGGAAACAACTATTCTTTTAATCGTATATTTCAAATGAAGCGGATGTAACGCTACAACAAGCTGAATGGTTGAACAGTTTGGGTTTGCTACAATTTTATGGTTAGCATTAAGTACATGCGAATTTACCTCCGGCACAACAAGAGGAATTTCCGGGCACATCCGCCAACACGATGAGTTATCAACCACAGTTGTACCAACCTCGGCAAATTTTGGCGCCCATTCCTTTGATACCGCCGAGCCAGCAGAAAAAATGGCCACCGCGGGTTTTTGTTTCACCGCGTCGGCAACAGAAACAACCGGAAAAATTTCCCCCTTAAAATGGATGGGCCGTCCAAAGGATTTTTCCGAAGCAACCGGAATTAACTCCGAAACCGGAAAGTTACGCTCATCGAGTACCTGAAGCATCACCTTGCCTACCAAACCAGTAGTTCCTACAACTGCAACTTTCATCATTTTAAAATATACTTAAAGCGCTGTAATATTCGAACCTGTAAAACTCTATAAATTATAAACGCTGATTATTGAACATTAGTCGATTATTAATTTACTTTGTAAATTACAGCGCATAAAATTAGCAATAAATACGATGAAACACCTGCTTACGCTTCTTCTAACTGCAACTTGTACTAATATTTTCGGACAGGTTACCCTCGATTTCGAGGATGGTAGTTTAACGGGTTGGACACAAAAACCGCTGGACAGATGGCAATGTAGCACAACAAACCCAATATCGGGGCTGGCATCGCTGCACCATTCTTTTGATAACACCATTGCCTCAACCGACACAATTTACCGGGCGTTACCAGCCTGGGACGTGAGCAAGGGCGATGTTACCTGGCGGATGCTGGTAAAACACGGGTACGATCCGTCCTCATCGAATTGCTGGTGGATTTACCTCATGGCCGATAATCAGGTTATGCCTACAACCAGCGGAGGATCGGGCTATGTTGTAGGCGTAAACCTAGGCGCAAGCGACGATTTGCTTAAGCTATGGCGAGTTGATAACGGTACACCCACCGCCATCATAACATCAACCCTAAACTGGCAGGCCCAAATTGGGACAAGCAAAGCAGGAGCCATTGAAGTGGTTCGCTCAAACGATGGAACTTTTACGCTAAGGGCATCGGTAAATGGCACTTTCACCAATTTAACTGGATATGGTTCAATCAATGATATCGTGCATACCGATTTCCAGAGCTTTGGAATCTTCTACAAATACACCGCCTCGGCCGATATGAAATTATGGGTCGATGATATTGGCATAACCTACGAACCCATCAACACAAACAACACAAACACTACGGTTTACGCTCCGGTGTCGCAAATTGAGGGCGGTTCAATCTCGTCGCTTGACAACAATTTGCAAAATGCCGTGGATGTTTTACGCTTTGTAGCCAAGGATTTAGGAGCTGGCGACAATCTGCCGACTTTTGTAAAAAAGCTTGTAATTAGAAATCCAACAGAAACACCATGGCCCGAGACAATTGGCGGTGTAAGGGTAAAAGGCCCGAGTGGCGATATTACGGTCAATTCATTTGAGGTTGCGAATGATGCAATTACTATTTACGTAGATTCGACCCAAACAACCATCCCTGATGGTAGTTCGGCGGAATACACCATCGGAGTTTATTTAAGGGAAAAACCGCTAACGGATGGTGCAAGGCTCCAGTTTTATGTTGACTCCACAGACCACGGATTCACGGCTAGCTTCACAGGCTCAGGTTTCGACACGAAATTTCCGGCAGCAATTACCTCCAACGAATTTACCGTGCAGGTAGAAGCCACCAAACTTTTATTTATACAAACCCCGGATACTGTAGGAATTAACGATCCCTTTTCGGTTTCGGTTGGAGCATACGACTCATTAGGAAATATCGATATCGATTTTACACAGCAAGTAACCCTGGAGCTGAACGAGGGGGAGGGCTCCCTGACCTCTACGGCAGGATTAACAAAAGCAGCCTCATCGGGAGTTGCAACGTGGAGCGATTTAACATATAACAAACACGAGATTATCACTTTAAACGCAACATCCGGCAACCTCGCCTCCGCCATAACCAGCAGCATGCTGGTTATAAACGACACAACATCGGCGGCGTTAAACCCTTCACAGCAGCCACAATCGGGTAGCGTATCGTCATTGCTCACATCGCCGGCAAAAGCATTTGAGGTAATGCGCTTCGAAATCTCCGATCCGGGCGATGGCGACAATGTCCCAACCATCGTTAAATCTATCCGGCTAAGCAGAACGTCCATCCAAAGCATTGTCACGCTAAATAAAACCGTTGAGGGCGTGCTGGTAAAAAAGAACGGTGTACTGTGCGGGTTATCGGGTGTTCAAATTAAATCATCGTACATCGACATTTTCTTCACCCCGGAATCCCTTGTAATTCCCGATGGGAATTCATCCGGCATTAGCATTTGGCTTTACCTAAAAAGCGGAGGGCTGACGGACAAGCAGGTAATCCAACTTATGGTTGACAAGCAGAATCATGCCTTTACAACCTACGATGACGGATCAACGTTTACGTCCCAATTCCCAGAGAATATTACCTCCAATATTTTCACTATCGATGTAAAGGCCGCTGACCTTACTTTCAGCCAAATTCCCGACAGGGTCGGTGTTCTGGAATCTTTTGAGGTTGGCATATCGGCAACGGACATGAATCAAAATATCGACAAGGATTTTACGGGCCAAGTTACGCTTGCCTTAGCATCGGGTAGTGGAGCACTAAATTCCGGGGGTGGCTTTGTTAGTACCCTTGTCAGCGGTAGCGTAACCTATTCTGCCGTAAGCTATTCTATACCGGGAAAATTTTCGCTGCTTGCGCAAAGTCCAACCCTCAACGACATTGCTTCGGCGTATATCACCTGTGGCGATATGGATGGAGAGGCTAAACCGCTTGTAAACAGCGAAGATACTCTCGCTATCCTTTTAATGTCAACAGGAATTGAAAATCCGGTTGAGGTAATCCGTTTTATGCTGAAGGATGGCGGCGCATCAGACAGCCTGCCGCTAATTCCAACTTCAATGGCATTGGGTGTTTTTGATACAGAAAATGCCGGTTCGGCTGCGAAAATGATTAAAAATTTCGCGCTGAAGGTTGGCGACAAAACGGTAGCTTCAAGCAAATTCATCCTATCGGACAATACATTTATAATCAACATTGATAATGATGATCTTGTAGTTAGCAATGGGGACTCCGCCGAGGTTTCAGTTTTAATCTACTTGAATGGAGCAGGCATTACCGATAATGCATCGTTCCGATTCCTTATCCCAACAAATCATGGCTGGGAATCGTCGAGCAACGGAACCGCATTCAACTCAACTTTCACATCAACTATATACGGGCAACCCTGCAAGATAATGGTGAAAACCACCGCGCTTACTATTGCCGAATCGCCGTTTATTGTAAGCCCCGGCTTTCCCTTTGCTGTAAAAGCGGCTGCAATTAATGCCTACGGAAATTTTGATGAGGATTACGCAGGTTTTGCCGATATTAGGCAGAATAGCGGCCCCGGGCAAATGGACGTGTCGTCAACCACAAATCCCATTAATGCGGGACTTGCAATTTGGGATGATATTACAATTGATTCCTACGGGCAGTTTCAATTTAAGGTGAAATACGAAGATCCGGGATCGTGCCTAACACCATATATTTACAGCGGATACAGCCATACTTGCCCTGTTAACGAAGATTTTGAGGGCGATGCGCCTGCCTGGGATGGAATTGGTAGCTGGAAAACATCAACCATATCGCCCATATCGGGCAACCAATCGTTAATACATGCAGGGAACCCTGACGATGGAGAAAACACACTTTTATTTTCCACTGATATTGGTGAAGTTCAAGGTAATCCTGTTGAGTGGGAAGTCACCATTCGGAATGGCGATTGGGATCCTTCGTCCGATAACTACTTCTACTTTATCCCATCGGCATCTTCACCAGACTTAAACTCATCTGCCACAACAGGGTTGGCTGTTGGTATCAACCCAAGCGCAGGCAACGATTTCCTTTCGCTGTGGTCGTTTGCCGGAACAAAAAGAACCAGCCTGATTGTTACTCCATTCGACTGGAACGAAAGTGAACGGGTAAGAATAAAGCTTACGCTGTCGCCGTCGGGGAAACTATTGCTCTGGTATCAACCAAACAAGTCTGAAATCATGATTCCTGGTGGCGAAGCAGACCTATCAAACCAGTACACACCAAGCTGGGCTGGCTTTGTATTTGGCTATACGGCCTCGCGTGCAGGACAACTATGGATAGACAATATGAAAATTTGCACGGCAAAATACCCTCCAATACTGCAATCGGTAAAATCCCTGAATCTAACCACCGTAAAGGTTGATTTTAACCAACGCGTAACCGCCGAAAGTGCATCGCAAACTCAAAACTACCAAATTAAAACATCGCAGGGCGAGATTATACCAGTGATACAGGCCGGTTACGATTCCCAAAAGCAAAACGAGGTTATCCTCACAACCGATAAAATGCCGCTGGGCGATTTGACGCTAACGGTTCAAAGAATTAAAAACGAGGATGGCTACTACCTAACCGATAGCACAGCCTTTGGCATTGGTGCCGAAGGGAATCTGGGTCGGTTGATCATCAACGAGATTATGGCAAACCCGCTGCCATCAAACGGCCTGCCCGAAAACGAATACGTTGAGCTGTACAACCCATCGAAAGATACCGTTAATGTTCAGGGATGGAAGATGCAGCTCAACAGCACGGCCGTTACACTTCCATCGGTCAATATACTGCCAAACAGCTACGCGGTGATTGGAACCACAACCGCTGCAACCAATTTATCGGGATATGGCTTAGCGATTGGGGTTACAGGATTTCCATCGTTACTGAACGATGGAATGCTGCTGAAGCTGTACGACAGCAAAGGCAATTTAGTGTCATTTGCCAGCTACAGCCAAACCTGGTATAACGATGACACGAGGAGTGACGGTGGCTACTCGCTGGAGTGTATCGACCCCGGCAATCTTGCCGAGGGGAGAAACAACTGGCGCGCGTCACAAGCCCCAATAGGCGGAACTCCGTGTGCCGCAAACTCTGTGGCAAGCGAAAATCCAGATATCAATAACCCTAAAGTGATTTCAACTGATATTTTAGACAATACAACCGTAGAGATTTCATTCAGCGAACCCATGGACAGCCTTACCCTTACTTTAGCAGAAAACTACTTTATCGATAACGGAATTGGGAGTCCATCGAAAGTTGAAATCACCGGTGAACTTTACGATAAAGTAAAAATCAACTTTTTCAATCCTCTTGTTGCTGAACAAATCTACGCGTTGACTATTTCTGATGCCATTAAAGACTTTGCAGGGAATACCCTGGATATTACCCATCTAAAACTGGGGTTACCGCAAGTTCCAAACAGCGAAGATATTGTTATAAATGAGGTCCTTTTCAACCCTTACACCGGAGGTATAGACTTTGTGGAGCTGTACAACAGCTCCAGCAAATGTTTCGATTTATCGAAAATTAGCATGGCCAACAGGAGCCTTACCGACCTAAGCCTATCGCAAAGCTACGCAGCATCGGACACTTCCAGGTTATTCTTTCCCGGTGAGTTTGCTGTAATCACTGAAAATCCGGAACAGGTAAAGCAATTCTACCAATGCCAGAATCCATCGGCATTTGTTTGGGCTTCGGACTTGGCCTCGTTCAATAACGATGAAGGTTATGTAGTAGTGCTATCAGAAAGCGACGATGTAGTTGACGAAATGCACTACACCGAGAGCATGCACAGCAAAATACTTAGCGATAACAAGGGTGTTTCGCTGGAGCGAATCAACCCGAGCCTTTCATCCGCCGATGTGTCATCGTGGCAATCGGCCTCACAAACCGTAGGCTTTGCAACGCCGACCTACAAAAATTCGCAGTACACCGAGCTAACCGCATCAACCAGCAAGTTTACCCTTACCCCCGAAACATTCTCGCCCGATGGCGATGGAAAGGATGATTTTCTGCTGATCAGCTACAAACTCCCCGAAGCGGGTTACGTGGCAAACATCAGGGTTTTCACATCCAATGGAGTGGAGGTTTGCAGGCTGGCCAACAATCTACTTTTAGGAACTGAAGGAACGATCCGCTGGGATGGAATCAACTGCTCCAACCAAAGAGTTCCTGTAGGAATCTACATCGTCTATATTGAATACTTCAACCTGAAGGGGGAAGTTAAAAAGGAGAAGAAGGTTTGTGTTGTAGCCAGTAGAAGTTGATTGTTGATCGTGAAGAAATACTTTTTGTCATTGCCTCCGGCGAACTCGTAAACTCGGCTTCGAACGAAGTGAAAATCTTTATTCTAGTAAAGATGAACCACAAACTTAAACAAAGGACTCTATGTAAATAAGCAAGGAATGACATTCAAAAATCATCATTCCCTGTTTGTTATTACTGATTCAGGTTCTTTCTACCACTCTTCTACCTGCCCGTTAATCACCTTAAAAACATTCCAGGTTTTTTCTGTCAAACCATCGGGTACCTGATACGATTTAAGCAATCTATTGCCGCTGTAAACCCTAACAGTTGCCTTGGATACCGAAAGGCTTGGCGATCCCGGTTTTTCGTGCGCAGAGTAGTTATGGGCAAAAAATCCGTATTCTCCTTCTGTATCAATTCTCTCAACGGTGATTGTTTCAGGGCCATAGCCATCCATATCGTCACGATCGAGCATTCCAGTTCCATCGGCTAACACACGGGTATTTCGATAGCTTATATGGTAGGTGTTTGCTTTTACAAAATGCGCATCCAAGTCGAGTGGTTGCTGATCCCAATCGAGAACAACACGAAACTGGCTAATGTCCATTATAGGAGAAACCACCAACCGATTCTTAAAAATAGTTCCGGCAACAATATCCACATTGTAAACTGCCGTAATATAGCCATTCATCTTAAATATGGTTTTATACAACCCATCGGGTTGCCTGGGGAATAAAACTCGTCCAGCGGAGTCGGTTTCGAATGTTCCAATATTCTCTATCATTACCTGCCCTCCTTGCACCGGATCACCAGTTAAGGCATTGAAGAAGCGAAGCGTGTAGATATTTTGTTCTTGTTCGGCAATAACATCTTCAAGAGTTTGCCTCCCTTTTTCAATCTGGGCAACTGATTTTAGGTTTATGCCTATTAGCATTGCAACCATTAATGCGGATATTAAAGTAATTTGCTTTTTCATAGTGTTGACATTTTATTTTAAGCCTAAAGTTTACAAACATCTTACCAAAGTTATTAAAAAAAAGAATAACCCTGTCAGGGTTTAAAACCCTGACAGGGTTATCAATTTAAAAATGCCCATCCCATTAGGAACAGGCATTTCCATAATGGTAAAATTTACTACTCGGAGAATTTCTCCAACAAAATTTCAAGAATCTTCGTGGCAGCCGATGACACCGGAGTTCCAGGGCCAAAGATTCCCACTACGCCGTGATCGTATAGGTACTGGTAATCCTGCGCAGGAATAACACCACCAACAATTACCATAATATCCTCGCGACCTAACCTCTTAAGTTCTTCCATTACCTGGGGAACTAAAGTTTTATGACCAGCAGCAAGACTCGATACGCCAAGAACGTGAACATCGTTCTCAACCGCTTGCCTGGCAGCCTCGGCTGGGGTTTGGAACAATGGGCCCATATCAACATCAAAGCCGATGTCGGCATACCCAGTAGCAACCACCTTAGCGCCACGGTCGTGGCCATCCTGACCCATTTTGGCAATCATAATGCGGGGCTGGCGACCTTCTTGCCTTGCAAACTTCTCGCAAAGGTCCTTGGCTGTTTTATAGTTAGCGTCTTCCATAGATTCTGATGAGTAAACGCCAGATATTGAGCGGATAACTGCCTTGTAGCGGCCAACCACTTTCTCGCAGGCATAAGATATTTCACCCAAAGTTGCACGTTTTTTTGCAGCATCAACCGATAGTTCAAGTAAATTTCCCTGTCTGGTTTCAACGCAACGGGTAATTGCCTCAAGTGCTGCCTGAACCTCTGCCTCATTACGTTCTGCACGTAACTGCTGTAATCTGCGAATTTGCGCTTCGCGTACTGCAGTGTTATCAACGTCAAGGATTTCAATTGGATCTTCCTTCTCCAAGCGGTACTTATTTATACCAACTATAACATCTTTCCCTGAGTCGATACGAGCCTGCTTGCGGGCAGCAGCCTCCTCGATACGCATCTTTGGAATACCTGTCTCAATTGCTTTCGACATTCCTCCCAGCTCTTCAACCTCCTGAATAAGCGTCCAAGCCTTATGCGCAATTTCGTGGGTTAAATGCTCCACATAGTATGAGCCAGCCCAAGGATCAACCGATTTACATACATTGGTTTCCTCCTGAATGTATATTTGCGTATTACGGGCAATACGAGCAGAAAAATCAGTTGGAAGTGCAATGGCCTCGTCCAAAGCGTTGGTATGCAAACTTTGTGTATGACCAAGGGCAGCTGCCATAGCCTCAATACAAGTACGCGCGACGTTGTTGAAAGGATCCTGCTCAGTTAAACTCCATCCCGATGTCTGGCAGTGTGTTCTTAGTGCTAACGATTTTGGATTCTTTGGATTGAATTGTTCCACAATCTTAGCCCAAAGCAAACGGGCAGCGCGCATCTTGGCAATCTCCATAAAATGGTTCATACCAACTGCCCAGAAGAACGATAAGCGGGGCGCAAAAGCATCGATATCGATACCGGCCTTGGTTCCAGTACGCAGGTACTCCAACCCGTCGGCCAGGGTGTATGCTAGTTCAATATCAGCGGTTGCTCCAGCTTCCTGCATGTGGTATCCAGAAATTGAAATGCTGTTGAACTTAGGCATATTCTTCGATGTATATTCGAAAATATCGGCGATAATCTTCATTGAGAATTCTGGCGGGTAGATATAGGTGTTACGCACCATAAATTCCTTTAAAATGTCGTTCTGAATTGTTCCAGTTAGCTGCTCAAGCGTTGCGCCCTGCTCCAAAGCCGCAACAATGTAAAATGCCAATACAGGCAACACGGCGCCGTTCATAGTCATTGACACGGACATCCTATTCAATGGAATACCATCGAACAGAATTTTCATATCCTCAACGGAATCGATAGCCACACCTGCCTTACCAACATCGCCCATTACACGCCCGTGGTCAGAATCGTATCCTCGGTGAGTAGCCAGGTCGAATGCAACCGAAAGTCCCATTTGGCCTGCAGCCAAGTTACGACGGTAGAAAGCATTTGACTCCTCAGCTGTTGAGAACCCTGCATACTGACGAACAGTCCAGGGTTTCATTACATACATTGTGCTATACGGGCCGCGCAGAAAAGGTGGAATTCCCGCGGCGTAGTTTAGGTGCTCCATATTCTCCAAATCGTTGGCAGTATATGCAGGCTTAACCGGAATACGCTCAGGTGTTAACCAGTCTGCATCAAGATTAGAACCGCTCTTATCGGCTTTAATCTCCTTTATATTGATTTTCCTATAATCTGGTTTCATAGTTAAATATTTTTAGACGCTAGATGTCAGACATTAGATTTCAGACTTCATTAAAGACTTTTTAAATCCTATCATCATTTTCTGATGTTCATTTATTTCGGAGATAAATGCAGATGTAACTTCTTTATCTAAGTAGTTAATATCTACACCAATCAACAAAAGATTTTCAACTTCATACGATGACGAAATAGCGATATCAATAAATCTCACAAATTCTTTATCGCCTCTTCCAGAGCCCTCGGCAATGTTGGATGCAACAGATATTGCGGCACGTTGAAGCTGAGAAATATACCCAAAACGCTCTGATGAAGGAAGTTTCTCACACAGGATGTAAACATCCTTTGCAATCTCCTTAGCCTTTTGCCATATTTTCAACTCCTTAAAATTGTGCATTTTTCTGATGTCTTGTGTCTGATATCTGTTGTCTTGTTACAATATATTTAGTAACAATTGGTACTGTTTAAGTGTCTCAAGCAAATTGCTCTTCACATTAATGTAGTTTTTGATTCCCTTAGCCTCCAGCTCAGGCTTGCAAGCAGGGTCTCCGGCAACTACATAGATTGCTTTACCGTTCAATTTCTCAAACGCTTCAACGGCCAGGGTTGCGTACTCCTCATCGGAGCTGCAAATAACCACGATATCGGATTTAGCATCAAGAGCAGCCATAACGCCTTCGTCAACAGTTTTGAAACCAATATTATCAATCACCTCAAAGCCTGCCACTGCGAAGAAGTTGCAGCTGAACTGAGCTCTTGCCCTGCGCATTGCCAAACTACCCAAGGTTAGCATAAACACCTTTGGACGGCGTCCGCTAACATCGGTTCTGTAGCGTAACTCCTCAAAAGCCTGTGCACCACGGTAAGGAACCAATGGTAATGCAATTGCATCAGCTGGTTTTTCTGCTGCTTTACGGGTAACGGCATCGGCCTTTACAACCTTAGTATCGGCAACCTCGCCGAAGTTAGGATACTGGTTAGTTCCAAGAACAGTTTCACGGCGATTTGCGATACTTGCATCACGCTTACTCGATACTTCTGAAATTTGTGCTTGAATATACCCTTTGATGAACGATTCCTTATAACCGCCCATCTCCTCAACCTTCAAGAATTGAATCCAAGCATTCTCTGCAATGGAGATGGTTAAATTCTCGATATAGTAACTTCCAGCAGCAGGGTCGGCAACCTTTCCCAGGTATGATTCCTCGCGGAGAAGAATTTGCTGGTTACGGGCAATTCTTTCGGAGAAGTTTGATGAATCGGCATAAGGAGCATCGAATGGAAGGATGTTCAGAGATTCAACGCCAGCAAGCACAGCCGACATACCCTCAGTGGTTGTACGAAGCATATTTACGTAGGCATCGTAAACGGTCGTATTCCAACGGCTGGTTTCGGCGTGAATTTTCATTTGAGCAGATTTCGCTGATGTGGGGTTGTAAGCCTCAACCATTTTTGCCCATAGCAAACGTGCTGCACGGAACTTCGCAATCTCCATAAAGTAGCTGGAGCTGATTGCAAAGTTAAAGGTCATTCGGGTTGCAACCTCATCAACCGAAAATCCTTTCTCCGTTAAAACCGTCAGATAGTTGCTGGCCATTGCAAGCGCAAATCCCAGCTCCTGAACAATAGACGAACCGCTATTGTGAAAAACATGTCCGTTAACGCCAATCACTCTAAAGTTCGGAAAATTCTTCACGGCAAGCATTACTGATGTCAACCCTTCGAACGAAGCATCGTTATCGCAGCAGAATTTTCCCTTTAGCGAAAGCGTGGTTAAAGGGCTATAATCAACTGAAACTTTTACCTTTTGAGCATCGAAACGACTTTGCTCCAGATACTTCACAATAAAAGGCAATGCCTTTGAAGTTGCCGAACCGCCAGTAAAATTGATCTCAACCTTATTAAGGTCAATATCCTTAAGTAAGCGGCTTATGGAATCGAGCGTTGGTTCACAATCGCTGCAAAGGTTAAAACCTAACGATTCAACACCTTTAGCAAGCATCTCAATAGCCTTCCGGTTAGCATCGGTTGGTTTGTCCAGGCAAACCTCCATATCCTGACGAATTAGCCAGGGGTTTCCCTTTTCGTGATTGCCGCGTACATACGGAAATTGTCCGGGTTTCACATAGGTTGTTTCGATATTAGCAAGGTCCTCGGAGCGATAGTAGGGTTTTACATTGATACCCTCGATAGTTTTCCAAACCAACTTTTTATCATAATCGGCTCCTTTCAAATCCCCGCGTATTACCGCTTCCCATTCCGGTGTGGAAACCGGGGGAAATTCGGTAAAAAGCTTTTCGTTGCTTTTTTCTGCCATAATCAGACTATTTGGATTTTTCAGTCTGCAAATTTAACAATTGCTTAAATAGAGCTCTCAGTTTGAAATAATAAATGTGATAATCATGCTTTTAAGCATAATAATAAAAACGGGGCAAAATGAACAATTAAAAATACACCATTGATTATCTGTGTGTTATTTAAATATAAAGCATGTTATGCATTACACAAATAAGCACGTCGGCAAATGTAGGCGCTGTATAAATATGGAATCCATTTGCAAATGGGACTAACAATTTTTAAATACAGCTAAACCATTGATAACATTCTATTTAACCTTTTTTTACACTAAAACCATGAAATATTAACTATGATTATAGTTAATATTTTAAAATTCATAGTATATATTTGTACCAAACAATACACGATGAAAGAAATAACAAAAGCGCAGGAGGAGATCCTTAAAGCCCTCTGGGAGATTAAGACCGGCGCAGCAAGCGATGTGCTTGATATGCTGCCCGATCCTAAGCCTGCATACAATACCGTGTCAACCGTAATAAAGGTTCTGGAAAAAAAAGGCTATGTTGCACACAAAACCTACGGCAAAACAAATGTTTACTATGCGCTAATCTCAAAACAGGAATACGCACAGTACCAGTTAAAGCAAACCGTAAAGGGTTTCTTCAACGGGTCGGTCAACCAAATGGTGTCATCGTTCGTGAAGAACAAGGATGTTAGCCTCAACGAACTCGAGGAGCTTAAGGTAATGATTGAACAGGAAATCAGGAATCAAACAAGGTAGCATGAACTACATTCAGTATATACTTACAGCATCGGCATGCCTAAGCATATTCTATATAGCCTATAGGCTGATGTTCCGAAACGAGGTTAACTTTAACCAGCTACGCTTCTACCTGCTCGCATCAATAGCTGTGTCGGTTACTTTACCGCTAACAGGCGTATCCCTGAATATGGATTTTGTTGTAAATCTGTTTATAGAACCCAAGGTGATAATACCATTCCCCATGCAGGAAACCACACTTGCAAATTCTCCGGCAATAAACATTCCAGTGCAGCAAAGCATAAATTGGGGACAAGCGGCAAAAGGTATTTACTTTAGGGTTGCTGCAATGCTGCTAATCCGTATTGTGCTGCAAATATTTACAATGGTAATACGTTACTTCAGCTCGGAACGGGTAAGGCTGGGCAGATATACACTAATATCGAACAACCAAAAAAATGCATTCTCGTTCTTCCGCTGGATATTCATAAACCGTGAGTTGACCTCCAGCGAGGAGTTCGACCAAATTGTATCGCACGAGAGAGTTCATGCCTCGCAATATCACTCCATCGATCTAATCCTGATTGAACTACTAGCGGCCGTAATGTGGTTCAACCCCCTGATTTGGATGATGCGTAACTCGATACAGCTGGTGCATGAATACTTAGCAGATGAAGGAGCACTTAGTACTGGGATTGACAGGCTCAGGTACCAAGCACTCCTTGTGAATCAAGCAGCCGAGGAAAGACTCATCTGCCTTTCGTCGAGCTTTAACCATTCATTAATCAAAAAACGAATGATCATGATGACTAAAAGTAAATTTAATCATGGAACAAAGTTAGGAGTTTTAGCTATAGTTCCTGTTTCGGTGGTTGTGCTAATTTTCACCGCGGGTATAAATGGGCTATTCGCCAATAATACTAAAGCAGAATCGGCAACAGTAATAACCAAACTACAAAAAACAGAAATCAACACTGCAGCTGATACCGTTGGGGCTAAAAAGGTTATAGTTAAAAAGGGCCAAAATGCCACAACTTATACCGTTAAGGTAGAGTCTGATGAAGATGGCAAGTCCGAGATGATTTGGGTTTCCAGCGACGATACTGCCGATAGCGCTTATTCAAAATCAACGGTTCATGTATTTAATGTAACCGACGATAAGCTCATTGTTATCCATAAAAGCACTGATAATCCTCAAAAAGATACCGTTATTGTTATGGACAAAAATGGTAAGGTTCCCTCCGATGTAATTTACATTGTTGACGGTGTTGAGCAACCCGATAAAAGTGCAGTTGATAAAATAGATGCAAAAACTATCAGAACGATGGAAATATACAAAGGTGATCAGGTAAAAAAATATACTACTAAGGATTGCGACGGTGTTATTTTAATATCGACCAAAAAGGATGTTGACTCATCGAATGTGCTTTACATTGTTGATGGGGTTGAACAACCTAATGGCATGAAAGATATTAACCCCGAAAACATTAAGGAAGTTAATATAATTAAGGGTGATGACATGAAAAAGTACACCACAAAGGATTACGATGGGGTAATACTAATCACAACAAAAAAGGGGAAGAAGTAATCTGCGTACAGCACACTAAAACAAAACCTCAGCCAACTGGGGTTTTGCTCTTTAAAAGAATCTAACGATAAACCTCAATCACACCAGCTTTGTACAGGTTTTATATATAGGAGATTTCCGCTTCGCTCCATCAGGAAGCAAAATGCTAATCGCAACAGCCATCAAAAAACTGCTGACGGGTTCTGTTGGGAATAATATGAAAAAATAGTTTCTGCGGGAGAGAGTAAGTCTCTCTAATAATGGGGAGTTTAAGCAGCACTAATGCAAACCATACAAAAAGAACAATGCCCTTTAACCAACTCGATATGGTTATGCTCCACCAAACACCACTTAAACCAACAGCCGCCGAAAGACCTAGCGCCATGGGAATACGTAAACCATTCAGCACAATACCCGTAATTGAAGGTGGCAAAGTTTTTCCCATTCCGTTAAACGCTCCTGCGGTGGTAATTTCAAGAATCATTAGCAATTGAGAGTAACCAAGTATTTGAAGATAAAGTCCCCCCTCTTTCATTGCTTGTGGCTCTGGAATAAAAAATCCAAAAATATACCCGCCAAACACAATAAAAAGCAGCGAGGTAACTAGCCCTATCGATAGAGTAATACCAAGCGTTCTGTAATAACCTAATCTAATTCGTCTAAAATTTTTTGCGCCATAGTTTTGTCCAACAAAACTCGACAATGCCGTTGAAAACCCAGAGGCCGTCATCCAAGAAATTGCCTCAATTTGAGCACCAACGCTTTGCACAGCTACTCCAATTGGCCCCCAGCCAGCAGCAATACGGGCAAGAATCATGGCAAATACCGCAAATAATCCGCTTTGCGCCGATACAGGAATGCCTATCCTAAATATTCGAGCGAACAAAGCCCTTTTAGGAACAAAGCCCTTTAGCATATCGCGAAAAGGAGACTTTTTAGAACAAGAATAGAGGTAAAAGATAACGGTAACAATACCCTGCGAAATTAACGTTGCATAGGCCGCCCCTCTAACCTCCATTCTGGGGAATGGCCCAATACCATATATTAGCAAAGGATCGAGAACTATGTTTATTACTAAACCAATAGCATTGGCATTAAACGGAATTCGAGATAAGCCACTCCCGTTATACATCCCGGAGTAGGTGGGATTAAGAAACACGAACAGCATCCCAAGCGCAATAACCCAAAGGTACTCCTCCATGTTGCTATTCACGGTTTCGTTACCAAGCCGGAAAAAAGCTACTAGGTTTGAACTAAAAGTAAACACAAATAAACCATAAACAATTCCCATGACAATGGCTATAACCAAAGCATGGCGAGCGTAACGTAATGCCACATGCCCCTCGCCGGAACCCAAACTCTGCGCAATTGTTACCTCTGCTCCAATCTTAGTAGTATATACAAATGAATTAGCCAACCATAGAAAAAACCCCGCGGCTCCAACCGCAGCTGCAGCACCGCTACCAACTCGGCCTATCCAAAGGATATCGGTCATGTTATAGGCCATTTGGATAAATGCCGTACCCATAATTGGTAGCGCCAAGTTGATAATTTGCTTACCAATATTCCCCCTTGTGAAATCTTTTACTTGTTTCAAATCTCAAAAAATTAGGACAGCAAAGATACAAAAGCCGTTAAAAAAAGTTAGTGTAGTTTTCAACCCCAATTTCCCCTGCCATTAATAATATTTATCTAATTTTAAAAGCATAAAAATGACTAGGAGTGAACCGCGTAAAAATCTAAATAGGGTTAAGTTGAATTATCAACCCAATAAAATCTTTTCGCCATGAAAAAAGGTTTCATCATCATTTTCACATTTCTTACAATCATCAGCTGCAAGCAGCATAAGAATGTAACCGTCATGGTTCGCCAAATGGCCGATACGGTTGGATTTGCCAATAAAGCCTTCAAGGCGGATTCCGTTATTGCTAGGATCCAACGGCTGCAAGCCGATAGCCTTAACGCCAAGCCATTGAACGAATCGTTCCGAATGGCAATATGCCCGCACGACGATTACACGTATGTTGGCTGGCAGTACCCCGCCGTGCTGCGGAATATCCAAGCAAAAACTGTTATTATTTTTGGCGTGGCGCACAAGGCCAAAAAATTCAACCTGGAGAATAAGCTGATCTTCGATGGCTTCGATTACTGGCACGGCCCCTACAGCAATATCAAGATATCGGATTTACGGGATAAAATTATTAGGCTGATGCCCACCGGTATGGCCGAAGTACACGATAGCATGCACATTGTGGAGCATTCCATCGAATCGATGCTGCCGATTCTACAGCACTTCAACCCCGATGTGGAAATTGTTCCGATAGTTGTCCCCTACATGTCCCTTGCCCGAATCGATGAGATTTCGAAGGAGCTTGCCAGGGCAATTGATTCCGTTGCAAAGGAAAATAAACTAACCTGGGGAAAAGATTTTGCACTGCTTATTACCACCGATGCCGTTCATTACGGCGACGAGGATTGGGGGGGCAAAAACTATGCTCCTTTTGGAGCAGATCCTGCCGGATATCAAAAGGCCGTTGCACGCGAACATGAAATAATCAGCAGCTGCCTTACAGGCAACTTAACCCCGCAAAGAATTCAAAAATTCTTTGCGTACACGGTAAATCCAAACGATTACAGGGAATACCAATGGACCTGGTGTGGGCGGTACAGCGTGCCAATGGGACTTTCGGCGGGGAACTACCTGAACAACCTGCGAACGGGTGAACCTTTAATTGGCGGGTTTATTGGTTACTCAACCAGCATCGATCATTCACCGTTGCCTGTTGATGATATTGGAATGGGTAGAACCGCAATAGCCAACATCCATCATTGGGTTGGATACGCATCGGTTGGGTACAGGTAGATTTTAGCAATCTTTAACCCTTCTGCACGCAATTATCCGTTAAACAATCGTTTAGGTCAATAATTTTGGTTACCTTGCACCCGGAATTCGACAATGTTCTCTGAGTGAAAAGTGCCTGTTTCCAAATCGAACAGTACATTCGAACAGACCTACCTGACTTTACAAGGAGTCCCTTATCATTCTACTTTAAGCAACAATTAATCACTGAACAAAATGGGCACATTTTATCCGCATCACACCTTCCATATTCCCGTAATGGGAATTGGGTACACCATTGACTCTCCAATAAAAGTTGCACCCTATGGAATTGCTTCCGTAGTATCGCTAGTTGACGATATACTGATGGAAAAAATGAGGGAGTTTTACTGCAAAATGTTTAACCGGCCCTTTGAGCCAATATCGGCTTTAGAAAAGGATTACAGGGCACGTCGCATTACAGAATACCTGAATTTGCTCGATAGTGCCGTTAAGGAAAAATTTGAAGGGATGAAAAACTCCTTTCAGGAAAAAAAGAGTGAAATATCAAGGTACATCGACATGCTTCCCGATATGTCGAGCATAAAAAAAGATTTTACCGCGTTGATTCAAAATAACACCCGGATTCAGGATATAAAAAGCTGGATTCAAAACAACCTGTCGGTTGGGGCAATCGATGTGAACATAATGACCAAGCTCGACAAGGAGAATTACTCCAAGGGCGAAAAATTAGGCGATGAATATAACGATGCGCATGCCGCCATTCGTGGTTTTGCCAATAGCAGCTTAAACTCATCGGTAGTGCTATCTGCCGGGATGAACCCAAAGTTGTACGGTTATATCGAGAATTTTGAGGACTTTTATCCCGATGAAAATTTCAGCCTAAAAAAGAGCATAATCCTGAAGGTAAGCGATTACCGTTCCGCCTTAATCCAGGGAAAATTCCTGGCCAAAAAGGGGCTTTGGGTTTCGGAATACCGGGTTGAATCGGGCTTAAACTGTGGCGGTCATGCTTTTGCCAGCGATGGTATGCTCATGGGGCCAATACTGGAGGAATTCAGTACCTCGCGCGAAGAACTTATAAACTCAACCCACGAACTTTACATACAGGCCCTTAAAATGAAAAACAGAATAGCTCCCACATCTCCGCTTCACGTAAAAATTACTGCACAGGGAGGTGTTGGAACGGCCGAAGAGCATCGGTTTCTGATTAATCACTATAAATTAGATTCTGTTGGTTGGGGCTCGCCGTTTCTACTGGTAAAAGAGGCAACCAGCATGGATTCCCACACACGTGATAGCCTTGCCAATGCGAAGGAGTCCGATTTATACCTGAGCAATATTTCTCCGCTAGGTGTTCCGTTCAACAGTTTAAGAAACAATACCAAGGACAATGAAAAAATAAAACGGATTGAGCAGGGGAAGCCGGGGAGTAATTGTCCCAAGCACTACAGCTCATTGAACACGGAATTTACAGAAAGGCCTATTTGTACGGCATCGCGCCAGTATCAGCAGGCCAAAATAAACGAGCTGAAATCAAAAAATTTACCCCAGGAAGAATACCTGTTGGATTACTCAAAAATTGTAGAAAAATCGTGTATATGCGTGGGTTTGGGAACCGGTGTGCTTATAGATAATAAGCTCGATTTCAGGGTTGAGGGGCCCGGAGTATCGGTTTGCCCCGGGCCAAACATGGCCTACTTTTCTAGGCAGGTTTCCCTTAGCAGCATGGTTGACCATATTTACGGACGAGCAAACCTAATGGATAGAACTGACAGGCCAAATATGTTTATCAAGGAAATATCGCTATACATTGACTATCTAAAAACCAGGTTTCTGGAAATGCCAAAACCCCTATCGATCAAGGATAATAAGTACATTCAAACCTTCAAGTCGAATATTGAGGAAGGGATAGAATACTACAAAGCTCTATTTTCAAGTTTATCCGGGGACTCTATGGGAAATAAAGAGACTTTACAGGAAGAGTTACTTGGGTTGCGTCAAAAGCTTGGAGCTGCGCTGGAGCCGTAAGCAGATCACCGTAGATTTTGCCGAAGGTTCAGCAAAAATCTAATCAAACTTCAGCGTTCTATCGGGGCTAATTCTCGAAACAACCATGGAGGGCAGTACCAGCATCCCCATTCCAACAATAAACGCTACGGCATTTAGCATCAAAATATGTATAAACTTAAGGTTAATGGGAACCTCGGAAAGGAAATAATACTCCTCGTTGAGCTTTACAATACCAAAATGCTGTTGCAGCAGGCAAATGGCAACACCCGCTAAAGTTCCAATGGCCAAGCCTTTCAGCATTATGTAAACCGACTGGTAGAGGAACACCTTGCGGATGCTCTTACTGTTTGAACCCAACGCCTTAAGCAACCCGATTGTACTGGTCCGCTCAAGGATAATTATAAGAAGGCCCGATATCATATTAATACCGGCAACAAGCAGCATTAGAACGATTAAAACCACCGCGCTGATATCCTGCAGCCCCAGCCAGTCAAATATATTCGGATATTTTTCAATTATGCTCTGCACCTTCAGGCGCGACTCATCATCGAGAAAAACAAAACCAACAATATCATCAACCATTATGGCCAAATCATCAACATAATCCAAATTGTCAACCAGTACCTCGTATCCGCTTACCTGGTTGTTGTTCCAGCCATTCAACCTACGAATATGACGGAGATCGCACAGAACATACATCTTATCGAACTCAACCATTTTGGTATCGTAAATGCCGGAAACGGTAAACCGCCGGAAACGGGGCGGCTCCTGTACAAAAAAAACATCGTAGGTATCGCCAACCTTCAACCTTAAAAGGTTTGCCAGCGTTTTTGATATTAACGTTTTATTGGAAGCCGTTGAGTCCGTGGTTGTAAAAACAGCTCCGTCAACCAAATTTTTGGAAAAAAACGACCAATCAAAATCCGAAGCAATGCCTTTTAAAACGACACCCTGAATATCCCTTTCTGTTTTAATAATTCCGGCCTTGATGCCAAAAACCTGCACATGCTTTATGCCCTTAATTTTTTTTACCGCATCAATACACTCCAGGTTTGAAGGGATTGGGTAAGTTTCAAATGACTGGTTACTGTCAAAATTGGTTATCTGGATATGGCTGCCGAAGCCGATCACTTTCGATTTAATTTCATTTTTGAATCCGGTTATAACTGCTACGGCAACAATCATAATGGCCAAGCTCAGCACAACCGAAATAATAGTAATTCGGACAAATGGCTTGGATAACCCCCTATCGGAGCCTTTTAAGAAACGTTTTGCCAGGTAATTCTCGAAATTCACCGCTAAACCATTTTATAGTTTCATCTTACTACGAATGTTTACTTTCTGCCAAAATCAGCTGGAACTTCGCCCCAGTTCG
Organism: Bacteroidales bacterium; assembly: GCA_050180015.1. Taxonomy (GTDB): domain Bacteria; phylum Bacteroidota; class Bacteroidia; order Bacteroidales; family Tenuifilaceae; genus JBFXEO01. The sequence continues at coordinate 22,277 of JBFXEO010000006.1, forward strand.
GGGTGTCCCATTTTAGGATTAAATTCGCCCAGGTATTCGATTTCAACCAAACTTCCGCACGGTTTATCAACTCAAAAAGTATGGCGTTGCGCACCGTAGGGGCTAGTTTAGTATTGGCCTTTTTACGCCTGACCCAGGAAATTGCCGTAACCGAATCGGAGTAAACCGGAATTTTACTACCCTGATTTTGCAGAAAAGCCAACCCATGAACAATGGCCAAAAACTCACCGACATTGTTAGTTCCATCGGGGAATGGCCCCTGCCTGAATATTTCCCTGCCGCTATGTGCATCTACCCCGCGATACTCCATATCGCCGGTGGCCGTATTCCATGCAGCATCAACAGCCAATGACGGATAGATGGGTTTTGTAACGTTTTCGCCCAATTGAACCTGGCCTCTCTGAACCGGATTTAATTTCATATACTGTGCATAGCCCATTTCAAACGCCCTCGCGGCATCGGGTTCTGAGGAAAATCCTTTAAATTTTGCATTGGCAAAACCCTTAATTTGCTCCTGGCATTTATCCCAGCTATCGAATATTCCGGGGTTATACCCGGACCAAACCACGTAGTAACTATACTTTTTAGCCATTTACTCAAAATCGGGGTAAAGTAAGTAATTCTTTCTGATTTGTTTATAGTGTTGGAGAGATGGCCCCCATGAATTTCGTATTGAATCGGCACTTAAACCTTCCTCCATTTGCTTCCTTAACAATGGAGTTCCGGCAAGGTTGAGGAAAAAACCATTAAAAAAATTCTTTTTGTCGGGGTAGTTCTGGTATGCAAAAATTAACCATTCCAGGTTTACTGATTTCCGGTTGATAAAATATTCCGTAGAATACCCCCTTAGGTCGATACCAAAGCAGCATTTACCCTTATACGGGGGGTTGGCACTTGCACCCTTTACCGCGGTTGGTTTAAACTTGAAATCCTTACCGGGAAAACCCGGGTAGCCAAATACCTGAAAGGGGAAATTGGTTCCACGCCCAACGCTCACCACAGTCCCCTCAAAAAGGCCAAGCGAAGGGTAAAGTAATACGGACAACAGGTTGGGAAGGTTTGGCGATGGTTTTACGGGTAAGCTATAAATTAAACCATGCGTGTACCCCAAGCTTGGAACAACGGTTAAATCGCACTTTTGGCCGCGTAAAAGCCACCCTTCCCCGTTAATCATCATGGCAAACTCACCCACGGTCATTCCGTGAACAAGGGGAACGGGGTGCATCCCAACAAACGAGCGGTAGGCAGTATCCAGTACAGGCCCGTCAACATAAAATCCGTTGGGGTTTGGCCTATCCAAAACTATCAACGGAATTCCGTTTTCGGCGCAAGCCTCCATAACATAGTGCATGGTGGAAATGTAAGTGTAATAACGTACACCTACATCCTGCATATCAAACAGAACGATATCGATATCTTTCAGCTGCTCTTTACTGGGTTTTTTGCTGCTTCCGTAAAGTGAAATTACCGGTAACCCCGTTTTTGTATCGGTATGACTACGGATTAGCTCACCGGCCTCAATATCTCCGCGAAAACCATGCTCAGGGCAAAATATCTTTTTGATATTGACCCGTAAGATCAGCAGCGTATCCACCAGGTGCTTACGCCCCACAAGCGATGTATGGTTGGTAACAACAGCCACTCGTTTGCCATGAATCCTGGGAAGATATTGCTGAACTTGTTCCGCTCCCGTTGAAATTTTGCCATCGTTAGTGTCCTGCGAAAGAGCCGGGTAAAACGTTACTGTACCTGCAAGTATTGCTACTATCAGCCTCATATCTACCTAAAATAAGTTACAAATACGACCATAGGTTGTGCCCGAATGAAAATGTAACGCTAAAGTACACATTTTTAGTGAAATTACTTTTCTGTACGTTTAGCGTAACGTCCATCCTTTTTCGGAAGCAGAAAAGGTGACTGGATGGCCACCTTTCTTTGATTACCTTCAGATGATTTCTCTATAAAGTTCTACCCGGATACTGCATTAAAGCAACCGATAAGCATTCCATAGCATTCTTTAAATCATCGGTATTCAGTACATAGGCAATACGAACTTCGTTTTTGCCCAGGCCCTGGGTTGAATAGAAACCCGTTGCAGGGGCAAGCATAACGGTTTGCTTCTTGTACTCAAAGCTTTCCAAAAGCCAACGGGCAAACTTATCGCTATCGTCAATGGGTAACTTTACCACTGTGTAGAATGCGCCCTTGGGTTTTGGGCAGTAAACGCCCTCCATTTGGTTAAGCGCGGCAACCATAAAATCTCTACGCTTAATATACTCGTCATACACCTCCTTAAAGTATTTGGCCGGGGTATTCAATGCCGCTTCGGCAGCAATTTGACCAAACGATGGAGGCGAAAGCCTTGCCTGTGCAAATTTCAGCGCGGTTGAAACAACATCCTTATTCCTACAAATTAATGCCCCAATTCGAACGCCGCACATGCTGTAACGCTTCGAAACAGAATCCAGGAGAATTACATTATTGTCCAGCCCTTTTAGCATCATTGCGGAGAAATGGGTATTCCCATCGTAGCAAAATTCACGGTAAACCTCATCGGAAAAGAGGTATAGATCGTACTTTTTGATAATGGTGGCTAGCTGCTCCAACTCCTCCTTTGAGTATAAATAACCGGTTGGATTGTTGGGATTACAAATTACAATACCTTTTGTTTTTGGGGTTATCAATTTTTCAAACTCCGAAATTGGGGGCAATGCGAAATCGTCCTTTATTGAGGAAACAATAGGCTTAATTACAACACCTGCCTGCATTGCAAAGCTATTGTAGTTGGCATAGAATGGTTCCGGGATAATAACCTCATCGCCGGGGTTAAGGCAGGTCATAAATGCAACGGTAATGGCCTCGGAACCGCCAGTGGTAACAATAATATCGTTATGAGTGATGTTAACCCCTATTCCCTTATAGTAGTTGGCCAAACCTTTCCGGTAACTCTCATTTCCGGCAGAATGGCTATACTCTACAACTTTAAGGTCGTGATGACGAATTGCCTCCAGGGCAACTTCAGGGGTAGCAATATCGGGTTGTCCGATGTTCAGGTGGTAAACCTTTATTCCTCTTCTTTTCGCCTCTTCGGCAAATGGCACCAGCTTCCTGATTGGTGAAGCCGGCATTGCCATTCCTTTGTCTGAAATTTTTGGCATTGGATAATAATTACTTATTCGCTTTTCTGATCTGAATTCTCGGGTAATGGTTTAATCTCACCCTTAATCGTTAGCAGTACCGGGCTAACCTTTGAGTTGGAGAATACCCTGATGGTTTTATGGAAGGGGCCAACAATAGCTGTGTTGTACTTTACTGTTATTGAGCCCTTTTCTCCGGGTTTAATGGGTTCCTTGGCCCACTCAACTACGGTACACCCACACGATGCGGCAACATTTGTAAGGACTAACGGCTGCTTTCCGGTATTGGTAAATTCAAAATGGCGTGTACCATCGGCATCCTTGTTCAGGGTACCATAGTCCAGCTCGGTTGATTTGAAAGTTATTTCCGGTAAATCAACATCGGCCTTACTCTCTGTTTGTGCCACAGAAATACCTACAGCAGAACAAAAAATTGCAAGTAACAATACTATTTTTTTCATGGTTAAACGGATTAAAATATTTGCAAACCTAAACATTTTTTCAGTGCATTATACTGCTAAAAAGCAGTATAATAAATCTATTTAAAGAAAATAACCTTCAGGGTGCTACAAACAAGCCAGCTAGTATGTGCCCTTCCCCCTCACAAGTGTTTCGAGCATTTCGTTGATTACCGAGTTTTGCAATCGTTGTGCAGCCTCATCAACCGCCGATTTACCTGCAGCCTCATCGCCAAAATGGGTTCCCTTTATATTATCCAAACTTTTCCGGTAAACCTCAACGTTTGAAGAGTTTTTTGCTACCACCGTAACCCAAACCGACGCATGGCTATAACCGCCCTGCCTTGGGCCAAATTTAAGGCTCGCATCAATTTCAACTTTAAAGTCAGCAGCTTTAGGATCGTCGGTTAGCTGCATTCCTGCCTCGGTAAGTTTTTGCTTAAAAACATCGAGAAACCGTTGCTTTGGCCCGGACGTATCGCGCTGCGGTGCGTTAATGGTTACGTAAAAAACAGGCTTCGTTACGTTAATAATAGTTGTAAATACGGGCGTAGAGAATCGTAATAGTAGTTTTCTGATTGTAAAATCGCGGGTTGACCCTGCCACCAGTGCATCTATATCAACCTGAGCGCTTACTTTTTCTAAAGATTTTTGTGACTGCACTGTACCCATCGAGAAAGAGGCGTATCCCTCGCTATTGGTAGCAGACCGGCTCACCTGTAGGGGGTTTTCTGAATAGATGGCCTTTACCGGTATTCCCTTTTGCGGTGTGCCATCTTTTGACATTACCCCGTACTTAAGCTTATCCTGGCTCAGGGATTCCCCGAGTTTCACCGACTGCTGATTTGAACCGACAACGGAGAATCCGTTTAGGGTTTCGGCCAAGGTTTGGATTATCTCGTTTCCCAAAAAAATATTTTCCCCGTTGTAGGTAGCCGTTATTGTTTCAGCAAAATAGGGTTTAATGGACTCCAACGCTTTAATCAGCAACGCTACTCCAACCCGAACATCGCCATTGGCAATGCTCCCCAACGCTTTATCGTAAAAATCGAGCGAATTCAGGGATGCCTTCTCCTTCTTTTCTTCGGCTAGTTTTCGGTAAGTTTCCTTCGATAACCTATAGTAAGCCCAGTAATTGGCATTATCTTCCCATGTTTCAACAAGCTCATAGCCCTCCAATTCCTTTTGGGCATCGGCCCTTACGGTTGATGAGTAATCCTCAATGTAACGCTGCTGGGTTTCAAAGGCGCTGAGAACCGAATTTGAGGAGATGTTGATGGATATTTCGCTGGATAAATCGGCCAAGGCGTTTTGCTTGGCGGCCTGCATGTATCCGTTGGGGTCGGATGTTTTGCGTGCCGAGCCAATGCCAACATAGTATAGCTGCGATGACGGCCTGTTTTGCACCCAGCCAGGAGTAGGTTGGGTTTGTGTTACTTTTTGGGAGCTGCCACATCCGGTAAATATGCTTACCGCTACGATCAGTAGAACTGTTACTCTTATTCGCATAATTACTTTTCGGGGTTGTATTGGTTTATTTTTTGTGCTGTTTTTCGGGCCATCTCAAGAACTGCCTTATCGGCCAGCTGGGTAACAGACATTACATCTCTTTTGGCTTTCAGCAAATTTTTTAAGTCCGAGATATCCGAGGATTTGTCAGAAATTACATCCTTTGGGGAATCCTTATTAATTTGCTCCCAGTACCCCGGAATAAGTTTACTATCATCGCCATCAAAGGTTGCGTAGGTGGTTTCATCTTCGAGCGATTCTTTTACAACATCCGATACCATCACCGCTCCGGTTTCGGTTGATGTTAGCTGAAACTCTAACGTTGCCAGCACCGAATTTTTAACGCTGTAGGTGTAGTAGATGACTTTCTTGTAGGTACTTTTTTTCTCCTCGGCCCCGGAGGAAGTTTTTGTTTTGGAAACCTCTTTCATATAGCCTCGCTTTTCTGTTTTAACCAGCCTGCCGGACGACTGATTAAATTCGACCACCGATCCTGAGAGGATTGCCCTAGCCGAAAGAATTTTACCAACCTGTATATTGGAGCCCACGTTTACGCTACGAAGCTGCTCATCAATGATTTTCTGGGTGTTCTCGGTATCTACTACTTTTATAAATGGATTATCCAGCAAATTTAGCTGCGCCACCACCGTACCCTGTAGCTGACGGGTAAACTCAACTTTGCCGGCCTTCCTCTTAAAATCGTCAACCTTTACGGTGATAAGTGCCCGCTGAAGGGCTTCTTCCTTTAATTCTTGCGAATCTTTGTAGCCGTCGTACTCGCTAATTATTAACTCGAAATTTGCGTATGCTTTACGGTTGGCCCCCCCGGCCAGGTATTCTTTTCCCTGCCGGTACAACGGTTCGCATTTCGACACCTTGAGCATTTCTTTTACATCGCCATAGCCGGGCTCTATTTGCTGTATCTCCCTGAGAATATTTCCGGCCTGCGTAAACTTTTCGGCATTCATCAACTGCTGGCTTTCGTCGTAAATCATCTCTATATACCTCGACTTTGCATCGGTAAAATACTCAGCTGTGATATCGGAAATGGTCAGTTCAACACCAAATGCTGCTGCTTTGTTTTTTAACTCAACGGCATCCAGGTATCCGTAAACAACGTCTTTCAACTGATCGTTCTCGTAGGCCTTAAACATCTTATAGCACTTATCGTCAATTACCCTTTGGCCAGAACGTTTCAACCCAACAAGTGCATCGATATTTCCACCCTTTGCCGCGAGGGAATGCAAGTACGCGTCCGATGCCAGCTCCCACATTCCTGCCTGCTCGTACTTACTGCCCTGCTTAACGTACTTTTTTGATGCACATCCTCCGCTAAGTAAAATGGCCAACGGTAATACCGATAGTAGTAAAATCTTTCTCATAACCTAGAAGTATTTTTATTTTACAAAACAATCACAGTCAAATTTAAGCGTAAAAATCCGTCACTAAAAAACTATGCCGAAAACGTTCCAATTCATTTTTAACACATAAATATGCAAACTTTAACATTGTGCTGCAACTTGTTTCCCATTTTTCTGTATAAAATGCAGCAGGTACGGGAAAGTCGTATTGGACAATCAACTTTCAGACCATTAATATGGCACAAACAAAAAATATAATCCCGCAAAATGAGTTTAGGAGAAGTGAACTATATGAAATTTGCTGGCATGGTTCAGCGCGAACTAGCCAATGAATTGCCCGGTTTTAGAGCCCAACAAAAAATGGCACCATCAATTCGGGAGGGCTATAATGGGATTTCATTACCCAAAGCGCAGGCCCGTCAAAGTGCTGTGCTAGTGCTACTATTCATAGCCAACCGCAAAGTTTGTACGCTATTCATAAAGCGTACTGTTTACAACGGGCCTCATAGCGGACAGGTTAGCTTTCCGGGCGGCAAGGCTGAGGGGTCAGATACCTCTATTCAGCAAACAGCCCTACGGGAAGCACAGGAAGAGGTTGGTGTAAATTCCTCAGATGTAATTTTAATAGGAGATTTAACGCCGCTACACATTCCTGTTAGCAACATGATGGTAAATCCTGTGGTTGGATATGCCATCAAATCGCCTACATTTTACCTCAACCTTCAGGAGGTGGAGTATTCAATAGTTGCTCCGTTAGACGACCTGCTAAACCCCAGCAATAGGTGTGTTAAGGTGATTTCCCCCCGGGGTATCCCGGTAACTGCACCCTACTACAACATTGCCAACGAAATGATCTGGGGAGCAACAGCAATGATTCTTTCTGAGTTCCTGGAAATTATACAACGGATAAGGCTGTAATCGTGGGTCTGGTACGTAAAACATCGTTCTGAGTTACTCCCGAAACCTGTCGAAAGAAAATGAAGCACCGGGCAAAGCTGTTCTAAAACGAATACCCCAACGCCCGTGAATATATAAAAACCTCACAGGAACCGGGGTAAGTATTAAGAGGCCGGTGTACAAGCCCCTACTTCAGTATATTTTTATAATGTTTGTAACGGTCAATAATTTCGCTTACATATTTATAGGTTTCCTCACCACGCAGGCGACCGTACCGCACAACGGTATCTTCTAAAAAATCAGATTTATGGCGGATAAAAAACTCAACATTATTATCCCAAACATTGGGGTCCTTGCCGTACTTCCGCGCCAAATTCCGGGCATCAAAAACATGGCCAATCCCAGCATTGTAGGCTGCCAGAACAAACTTAACCCGTTCTGAATCCGGGATGTTGTTTGCGATCATTTTATCGTCGAGCCACTTGAGGTAGCGAACACCTGCTTCTATTTGCCTAGATGGGTCCTCGTTGGCATCAACCCCAAAGTATTCTGCCGTTTGAGGCATAAACTGCATCAAACCCCTTGCTCCCCTTGGCGAAACGGCATCGTGCTTAAAGCGCGATTCCTGGTAAACCAGCGAGGCAACCAGCCGCCAATCCCAGTTAATATTTCGGCTAAACTTCTTAAAATATTCATCCCAATCAGACACCTTCCCATTGTAAACGTAAAAATAATCGCTGTTTATTCTCTTCAGTTGACCGGGGCTCTCGTAATATTTTGTTTTTATCATCCTGTAGTGGGCTGTTTTCAAATAACTATCGAGCCATACGTTGATTTTATGCAACAGGTCGGGTGATAAATGCCGGACAGCCCAGGCCGTGTACTGCGGAAACCCAATGGCCGTTGCATAGTCAATATTGTTGAGCGTTGCGGCTTTTATTTTAGCGGCAGTCTCGTCGCACACAACATAGTCAAGTTCACCCGCCGAAAGCAGGTCTATTAACTGATCGGCATCGTAGTTGGGAATTTCAACGATTATTATATTTCCGCCAATTTCATCGGATAGGTTCTTCAGCCGTTGAGCCGATGCGGAACTACGCTGCACGTAAACTACTTTTCCCGATAGGTCAAGAGGGTTCCGAATAATTGGATGGTTATCCTCGTCGGAGGTGGCCGGCAGCCGCTGCACCAAAACCTGACGGGTTTCGCCGTGTGGAGCTGTAAAGCTGAACTCTTCCTTTCGTGGAGTGGTAACGGTCAAGTTATTCGCAATAATATCTACCTCTCCGTTTTTTAACATCTCGAACGATTTCTCAATATCATTCTCCGCTATTAGCTCCAGCTTAACGCCCAGGTACGAAGCTAAATCGCGGAGCATATCGTATTGGTAACCCATGGGTTTACCTTTGTAAAGAAAGTAACTGGTAGTGTTATAGTCGGTAACGGCCACAAGTTTGCCGTCGGCTAAAATTTTAGCCAAATCTCTTACCGGTGCCTCGGACTTCCTCATCACCGTATCCTTGCTAATGCAAGAAAACATCAAAAGTGAAACTCCAAAAAGCACCAACCCTACCAACCGGTTGATAAATTTCTGCATAACAAAATTTTTGGTTAATAAACAAAACTAGCCTTCCTTTGGCCGAGAAATAGAAGTGTGTTTTTGATGATTAGTCATAGAATATCCATGAAAGACCAAATTTGAATACCCTACGGTTTGCAGGGTAATGAAGTGCGGTAAAATACTCACTATTAGGGTTTCCTTCGTTCACATGGTCAAACTTAAAGAATAAAATAGTACGCTTCCATTTAAAGTTAACAAAAGCATCGATGAAAGGGTAATCGCCTATTTTCTTTTCACGCTGGTTGATGAACTGTCCTGTTGCAGGAATATATCCATCTGCATAAAACTTGGTACGATAAAAACCGCTTAACCCAAGCTGTCCGACGAGCGCATTTTTCACGAGTACATGCTCGTAGTACAGCGAGCTAAAAATTGAAAAATCAGGCAAGTTCAAAACGTCCTTGTTGGAGTTGGCCTGCCAAAGAACTTTATTCACAAAATGCAACCCGCCCAGCTTGAATGTTTTTTGAGCGTATGCCGACGTGACGGTTACACCATCATCCTGTGCAGGTAATCCCTTTGTATCAAAATACAGGTAATTAACAATTCGTACTAAATTATAACCAATTTCAAATTTCCACTTCTCGGCGCCCAAAACGCCTCCGACCATAAACCATTTTTCCTTGTCAAAATTATTGCTCCATTTGTAATGATTCGAAAAATAGTTCTGTATGAATATATCTGGCTCTTTATCACTGATAATCAATTTACCTTTAATGTAAGGCATTTCAGTAGATTTCCAGGGCGATATGGTTATCTGTCCGAGCAACTCTTTGTCGTTCGATCTGTAACCATCTATATATAGCCGTAATGCACCGCTATACGATAAATAGGGCGAAAAACTGTAAATTCCAGCACCAACATGATTAGTTTTTATCTTATCATTCGGCCTATCATAAATAAAATCATTTGGCTCAAAGTAATTATAGTTACCCGAAGTATGCGAAACCCAAAAACGCAGGCCGGGTAAACCGGGAAATTTGGCAAGCTGTGTAAGTTCAACAAGTAAAGTGGTATTATAGGTAGCCAAGTAAACAGAATCGTGAGTTTTAGATGCGTTGATGTAAAAGTTTTGATAATACGAAGAATCCGATTCCTCATCGGCATATACCTTTGTGTACCTATACGCATCAAAAAGGACCTTCCCGGTAAGTAATGGTTTCACCACCGAAGTATCGGCTCCGCTCTTTGTTTTCAACTTTACATTCCTAACCAAAATATCGTAACCAGCAACAACAGCAAAACTTTTCTGACGATATTCAATACTTGAATTGTCTAGTTTAACTGGAATCAGTAACGACTCCATAACCGTATCCTGCACATACCTGTCATCCGCCACCCCCCCGTTCTCCTGATTTCTTATATAGTTGTATCCAAAGGTAGCCTGTGCAGAAACCCTGTTTTTATAGTAACTTCCAAAGGCTGTAAATACATTATCACGTGTTAATTGATTTTGATAAATTCCCTTTGCATTGTAATAATCATACCTAAGACCAAAATTTAGGTATGGATTGACATTCTGGGTATGAAAAAATTTCAAAACCTGTTCAGCCTCCTTACGTTTCCCACCAGTAGAATACTCTATCAGGGTCAATGGCGATTTTACGTTATATTGCTTGTTAGAAACTATCTCATGCTTATAAACATCGTAACCCTTGGTAAACAAAAAGGGCGAATTCATTTTCCTGTCAAAAAAATAGTCAGGTTCTATAGGCGAACCCAAGTTTCCCAAATGGGTTAAGGTCATTAAATGATTCTGGAAGGGAATGATCAGATGTGGCATAAAAAAAACAGTATCAACCGCAGGGTCTCCAATCAAGTCATACGTTTCCGAGTCCAAATGCCAAGCGTGGTATCTTAATTTATCATCAATTTCAAGTAAATCCAAAATATTGGAGGCCTTTTTTACAGAATCCTTACCCGAATTATCTTTAACATCGTCAAACTTAAAATCTGCAACATTTCTCTTGTCCAAATTCTTTAAAGAATCAGAAATAGAAAAATTCTGCTTTATATCCTGACCAACCGCTCCGTATTGCCAAACGATTAAACAAAACACACACAATATAACACCAAAATATTTACTCCCTAAGTATTTCATACAGGGCGCAAATATAATATTTTGATTTTATATAAATTGTATGTACACAATACTAAACAAGCATATAGAGCTAACTTTTACGAAAAAGAAAGGGTTACAAAAAAAGCCCCGCGGGGGTTATCCCGCGGGGCGGAGGTGGGGCGGCGGCCTACTCTCCCGCTGTGACGCAGTACCATCGGCGCTGGCGGGCTTAACGGCCCTGTTCGGGATGGGAAGGGGTGCC
>JBFXEO010000007.1:0-33571 GCA_050180015.1 Bacteroidales bacterium
TCAATTTTAGGGTATCTCTGCTTTAGCTTATAATTATAAACCTCCGCTGATAACCTTGCCTGTTGTCCTGTTGCAGCAGTTTGTGCAATCCAATCGGTATGCTCCAGATAACCAAAACGGATCAGTAAAATTTTGGGAAGATTTGGCCTTCCGTTGTCAAACTTTTCAAAATTAATGGCAATATAGTATCCATTTTTGTCTTTTTGGCCGTTTCCAGATTGTGGTTGAGCGTAACTTCTGTTGGCAAAAATCTGGTTAGGATGTGATGACCCCTTAATTTCAACGGATAAGGAATTATCCGTTATACAATGTATGTCTTTTTCACTTTTCTCAGTACCTACTCTATAGATACCAGGATGTTTTAAACTCAAATAATGTGCTACTAGTTCGTGTAAAAGAAAACTCATTATTTGAGGATTAGGTTCAAGTTCTTTTCCAATAGAAAATGACCCAATTTTTGAGTTGAATATATCATCCCATGATTTTAAAACTGTTGTTACTATTTCATCAGGTGTCATGGGATGTTTTGCTATTAATTCATCGGTTATTTTGCTCCACGCTGAAATTTTCTTACCGGCATAAGGTGATTTTGTCATGGAAGTTATTTTAAAAGTTCAATAATCTCAACTTCTAAGGCATCAGCAATTTTTTCAATATTAATTAGAGTGATATTCTTTTCAGCGCGCTCAATCATCCCGATATAGGTTCTATGCAAATTGGCCCTGCTAGCTAATTCTTCTTGAGAAATTCCAAGTTCTTTTCTCAATTCTTTAACCCTATTGCCCAATTTCACTAATATATCAGACTTTGTGTCCATTGCTAATCTTAGTATGCACAAATCTATCTAATGTTAATGTAATAAACCACACACTATAGTTAGCATTATGTGTGTGAGGGACAAGAAACGCTGTGTATGGCAGCCTTTATACGCAGGGATTCATGCAGGAAAGGGGCCGTTTGATGGGTGGTTTTTTATTTCTTCTTCGTTGTTTAGGAATTTATCTTTTCGTGTTGTCAGGTTACCTTGCTGCCAGCTATGCGGTTAAATGGTAAAACAGCCGCCCGGAAAGTCGATTGAATGCAGCACCTGAAATAATGGTTATTGTGTTGTAGTATAATTTATTGTAAAAATTGTTGACTTTTTACGGCATTCGTTTTAACTTTAATATGTATAACCAATATCATAAAAAGTATTAAAAATGATTAATTTAATTACACTATTCAGGAATCACTTCGGTGCAAAGAGCATCAGTGACGACAGGCTAAAGGTCTTCTCCGAGGATCACATTCAGCGGCTAACGGCCAACAACGGGGGCGGAGCGTTTACCGCCCTGATTACGGAAACCGCTACGGCCCACAACCAGTACTTCGGGCAGATAAGTAGCGAGGCTACCGGGAGGGCACTGCAAAAATCGCAAACCAGGGTTGTAGATGGTATTATGACCAGCTTTAAGGATGAGGTTAGCCGCCGCGAGGGTTTGATCAAAAGTTTATTTGGAAAGGATTCCTCTACCTACATCGAGTTTTTTCCAAACGGAATTAGCGAGTACCGCAGCGCCAGCAAGTCGAACGTTGAAACGTTGATTGTTCGAATGGCGCAGGTTGCGGCTAATCATGCCGCCGAGGTTGGCGACGAGTTTGTGCGGGTATTTACCGATTTTCAAACCAGCTATACGGCCGCACGGAGCAACCAGATGAACCAGAAGGGGGCGGTTTCGGCAATTAAAAGTAATGCAAAATCGACCCGGACGGTGCTGGAGCTTCAGCTGAACAGGAATTTGCACTTTATAGCCTATACCTTTCCGGGTGACGAGGATAGATGCAGCTCGTTTTTCGATCAAAGTATCATACAACCCAGGCAGAGCAGTGCCACTGATGGGCTGGGGCGTTTAACGGGGTTGGTAACCAGCTCAGTAACAAAGGAGGCCATTGCCAACGTTGGGGTGGAAATTTTAGATGCCGGAGTTCCCGTGTGCTATACCAGCGCCGAAGGGAAATACCGTAGCCGGAATGTGGATGTGGGAAATTACCAGGTACGAATCGGTAAATCGGGCTTTCAGCCCGTTGAAGTTTCCGTTGAGATTGTGGACGACGGGGATACCCTGCTGGATATAATGCTTACCCCCGCGTAGCGGGTTTGTTTCCTGAACCTTTCGAAGACTTGTCAAAGGGAAATTAAATGGGCTTTAAGGGGGCGTATAAATTTTAACCGAGAAACCCTGCCGGGAATTATAACCTGGCAGGGTTTTTTATTTATCGGGCTTACATGCGGTTACTTTTTCTTTTTACTGCCGGCGGGGCTTTGGTTCGGCACAAAAACCTTCGGGTTAACGTAGGAGTAAACTATAAAAAATACTCCGGCAATAATAAAGGGTACGCTAAGCCATTGTCCCATGTTCAGGGCCATGGTTTTCTCAAACTCAACCTGCGGTTCCTTAACGTACTCAATTAAGAAGCGAGCAGCAAAGAGGGTTACCAGAAATACCCCAAAAATAAAACCGGTTCTGGTTTTCCCGTTGTTTTTAATGTATATGGAGTAAAGAACGGCAAAAATCAAGAAGTACGAGAGAGCCTCGTAGAGCTGTGTGGGGTGTTTGGGAAAAATTTCGTGGTTACGCTCGAAAATAAACCCCCAGGGTAACGTTGTTGTAACCCCGTATATTTCCGAGTTCATCAGGTTGCCCAGCCGGATTAGCGCACCACCCAGCGCAACGGTAATTACCACCCGGTCCACCACGTAAATCATTGGAACTTTATGCTTGCGCGAAAAGAGGAAAAGCGTTACCAGAATACCCAGTGCCGCACCGTGGCTGGCCAGCCCTCCGTGCCAGATTTTAAGTATTTCCAGCGGATGGCTTAGGTAGTAGTTGGGCTCGTAGAATAGGCAGTGCCCAAGCCTGGCCCCGATTACGGTACCAACAACCATGTAAACGGTTAACGAGTCCAGGAAACCGTCGGGTAAGCCCTCGCGTTTTATAAATTTATTGAACACAACGTACCCAAAGTAAAAGGCCAGGGCCCACATTAATCCGTAGTACCGGACGGATAGTGGCCCAAGGCTAAAAATTTCCGGGTTAACGTTCCAATGAATGTATGCAAGCATAATCATGTGAGTTGGTAATGTGTAAAAGTAATATTTTTTGTTGAATGTTGAAGGGTTGAAAAGTATCAGGTTTACCCGGCTGCTTACAAAAAGACAGCAAAATAAAGGCTAGCCCGGAATGCAGGGGGTAGCATTTGTTTCCAGCTAACGTCCCTTAACTTCTATCCTCCCCGGTGCGAGTCCACCGGGGTACCCCGAATTTGTCGGGGCGAAGCACCCCGTATATCCTGATTAATTCAGGGGGCGGTTGCCTTCGCGTTCCGACAGGCCCAACATGACATTTTTCAGCTCACAGGCAGAAGATCAATCAGCCATTCTTATGCCGGGTTCTCGCCGCTTAGTTACCGGGAAGCGTTAATTGATACTAAACCGCTTCATCTCGGCAACGTACTTTTTATCTGTAATCAGAATATGGGTACTTAGCCAGTCCCTTAGGAATGAGGCAACCTCAACGGAGAAATCATCCTTACCGTCATCCACTTTTTTCTTGAACTCGTTAACCTTTGCGATAAAAGCTTTGTGTTCGGCCTCGTGTTCCGCCAACCCTCCGTATCCAATGCTTTTTAGCAGCATTTCTTCCCTCCTGAAGTGTACTCTTGTATAAGAGATAAGATTTTGCACGGTTTCCCTGATTATTTTTTTGGAATTCCCCGATTTCATGGCAGTGTATAAATCATCCACCATCGATATCAGTGTTTTGTGCTCGTTGTCGATGCTTTCGATGTTGAAAACATACTTTGTTTCCCAGCTAAAAAAAACCATGGTTATATGTTTTAAAAAGTTAATTCCGGCTAAAACTTTCGCAGTAATAGCCATTGTTTACTTAATCCATTCTTCTGCATTACTCATGCCGGGGTCTGCTTTGATATAATTCTTAAGGTGCATATCCATTTTTAGGATATGGCTGTACCACCAATCCCTAATGAATTTAATAACTGCAGCGGGCTCTGTACAGTTGGCCTCCTTAAAATTCAGGTTAAACATTGAAACTTTGTAGATATACTCCAGGTGGCTTTTCCGGTGTTTTTCAATATTGGGGTAGCCCAGTCTTTCCATAAGTTTTTCCTCTTTCTTAAAATGCCTTAAGCCGTAATCGCTGAGCTGCGACAGTATAATGGCCAAATTTTCTGATCGGGGGTATAATTCTTCCATCTCAATGATTTCATTGATCAGGTTGAATATCTTTTTGTGGTCGTTATCAATGGAATGATCGTGGATCATAATTTTTTCAGACCATTCGAGCTTCTCAATTAAACCATCCATTTTTTTAAATTTATTCGGTTGGGGAAATTATTAAATATCACTACTGGTCGCAAAAATTCTCGTAACCGCTTCAATCAGGTTATCCATGGTAAACGGTATTGGTTCACCTATTGCACCGTCTGGTAGTGGGCCAGGTTTTGTTTTGATATTGGATGAAACTATGCTTCCGTTTGCTATCGAAATAACCGGAAGGGCGGGAACCATTTTTTTTATGGTTTGAATAATCAGCAACTCAGCCATTCCGGAAACATTGGTAATTACCATATCGATATGCTCGCTACAGGCAGCCTTAACCCCATCAACTCCATTTTTTGTCAGGAGCACCGTAAAGTTCCCTTCCTGTAAGATATCGCCAATAGTTTCGCGCATTATTTTATCGTCGCCAATTACGAGTATTTTTTTCATTTTAACCAGTTAGGCATAAGGCACATCCAATCGGTAAAATTATCTAGAATTGCTCGTAATGGTCGTCGGTTTTTTTACCTTTAAGGGTAATGGTAACGCCGCTTTTTACCCGGGAACCAATTCCCGGGGAGGAACCTTTGCTGCTGGCACTGGTCGATACCGGGGTTGCTGCTTTAGGTTTAGCGCTACCGCTCTGGTCTATCTTAAAGAACCCAATAATTGCGCTGAGAGTTGCCGATTGACCCGATAGCTCCTCTGAGCTGGTTGCAACCGCCTCTGCCGCTGCAGCATTCTGCTGTGTGGCTTGGTTGAGTTGCTGTATAGCCGTATTTATTTGGTTGGCCCCGCCGCTTTGCTCTATACTTGCCGCGGTAATTTCCTGGACCAGCTTTGCCGTTCTGTTGATCTCCGGGATCAGGTTTGTGATTAGCTGGGCGGAATGCTCCGAGGTTTCAACGGTTCTACGCGAAAGGGCAATAATTTCTTCTGCAGCAAGCTTACTCCGTTCGGCCAGCTTTCGTACCTCTGCCGCAACAACAGCAAACCCCCGGCCATGCTCACCGGCACGTGCAGCCTCAACGGCAGCGTTTAGGGCCAAAAGGTTTGTTTGAAATGCTATTTCGGTGATGATGGTAATCTTATCGGCAATTTCTTTTACTGATTTTGAACTATCCGTGGCTGTTTTACCAACAACCTGCATGTTCTCTTCGGCAAGCAGGGCAATCTTTTCGGTTTGCTTTGCATTATCCGAATTCTGATCGATATTTGCCGCCATCTGCTCCATTGATGAGGAAACCTCCTCGATAGATGCGGCCTGCTGGCTCGACCATTGCGACATTTCCTGCGATACGTTGCTCAGCTGCTCAGCCGCTGTTGACATGGTTTCTGTGCTGATGTTTACGGTTGCAACTATTTCGCTTATTTTATCAACGGTATTTTTGAAGGCGTTTAGCAGGAGCCCAATTTCATCCCTTGAATTTGCAGCCAGCTTCGCCGATAGATTCCCCCCTGAAACCTCCTGAGCATAGTTAACTCCCAGTTTAACATTTTCGAGTACACTCCTGGTTGAAATAATAGAAATAATTACGGCAAGCAGAATGGCAAACAGGGCAATTATTTCAATAAACAGCTGGGTTTTGCTTGCTGTTGCAAGCATTTCCAAATGGGCCCGATCCGACACTTTAATAGTTAAATCAATGGCTTCGTTAAAGTGCCGGCCCAGCGAATCGAGGTAGGGAAGCGTTTCGTTTTGGTAAATATTTTTGGCATTACTAAGCCCATCCTCCGATGATGTGTGCGCCCCATCGAGCTCATCCTTAATTCGCAAGGCCGATTCGTGGAGTTTTTTGTGGGGCTCCTCCATTTTGCCAAATATACCTTTAAGGCCGGGGATGGTTCCCTCAAATTCTTTGCGGGTATCGCTGTAGTACCATTTACCGAATGCACATAGCGTATGGTTTAATTCAACATCTACTTTATGGTTGCCCGAATAGATTCCCTGGCTTAATTTTTTTGACCAAATCAGATGGCCATTGTAATTCTCTAGAAGGTAACTTCTGATGTCGTCGCTGATGGCCAAATTTTGCGAGGTGCTGTTTACCTCCCGAAAACCCAACTCGGAGAGTATGGTAATTGCCAGCAACAGCATTGTTGCCGACCCGAACCCCCAGGTAAACTTTTTCCTGAGCGATAAATCTTTTAGTTTCATAGTTGATGGTTTTAATGCGGTTGTGCTTTAACCCTGCGGTACAAAGAAAGGGCCTTTCAATTTCAAAAAAGTCAGTAAAAAAACCCAATCTCACTTTTAGGGGTATAATTAGGTATAATTACCCAGATGATCGGGTATTTCTGCATGTAAAACAAACCGTACACCAGGAATAAAGATGAAAATTGAAGAACAAGTGTCTTCCAGAACGCCATTCTTGGGCGGGTGTGAAACCAAGGGGTTCGCTGAAAGCATTTTAGGTGAAAAAGAGTAACTTCGTTGAAGTTGCGTTGCGGGGTTCTTCGCATCCCTCCCGGCAAGTTCAGGGTACAACGCAGGATGAAACATTACAGCGATACCACATTAATCCAGTTTTTTTGAATGTTAAATCTTAAAAAAGCCGTTCTTTATGGCGTAAACAACCAATCCGGCGGTATTAACCGTTTCTGTTTTTTCGAGGATATTACTCCTGTGTGAATCAATAGTCCGCACGCTTAGGAATAGTTTCCCGGCAATTTCCTGGTTGGTAAAGCCCTGGCAGACTAATGTTAGCACTTCTATTTCCCGATTCGAGAGGTTATGTGGGTTCGATGGAGTAACGCTGCTGATTTGTTCTGAACTTTCGCGGGGCACCCGGTTGTTTCCGTTAAGCTTGCCATCCATTGAATCCAGGCATTCATTAACGTTGATTATATTTCCCACCAGCAAGTTCTGACTATTTATTACCGCTGGGGCTCCCCAGCTTTCGAGGTGGAGTATTTTCTGTTTAGCGGAGTATGCCCTAAAGTTAACGCTAAAGTTGCCCTGGATGCCCTTAACGCATCGGCGTATTTTTTCTTCAACAACCTCCCGGTCCTCCGGGTGTATCGATCCCATAAAATCCCATGATTTTGCATTATCAGGAGACAGCCCATATATTTTTTGCAATTTTGAGTTGGTAAAAGCAATGTGCCCGTCGTGGTATATAAAAATTCCCACCAGCGTGTTTTCCAGTAAGGTTTTGAAATTTCTTTCGTTATGTTGGGCCATTTTTTCCCTTTTTGCAATTCTGAGCTCCACGGTTTTAAGCAGCTCGTCAAAGTCGAATGGTTTGGTAATGTAATCATCCGCACCAAGCTGCATTCCCGTCCGGATATCCTCCTTTTCTGTTTTTGCAGAAATAAAGATGAAGGGTATAAAGCAGGTGGAAGAGTTTTGGTTAACGATTTTATACAGATCGTATCCATTCATTCGAGGCATGGCAATATCGCAAAGGATCAAGTCGGGTTGATACTCCAGGGCTTTTTCCATACCCTCCAACCCGTTTTTGGAGGCAAGAACCCGGTATCCTTCCTCTTCAAAAAATATGGCTGTTGACTCCCGGAGCATTTCGTCATCCTCAACCAGCAGTATCTGTTTTTTGCCTATTGCATTCATTCCTGTTTCTTTTGCGATGTAGGTTTTACTAAATGGTAATTTTATCTCCTAGCGGAATTTTAACCAGAACCGTTGTTCCAGCATTTACCGTACTGGTTACTTTTATGTTGCCTCCGTGTGTGTTAACGCATCTATCTACAATTGACATTCCCAGCCCCGTTCCAATATAGCTCTCGCAGTTTGATGCACGGTAAAAGGGATCAAAAATATGCTGAATTTCATCGGGGGGAATACCTATTCCCTTGTCGCTGACTGTAAATTCAATATCATTATTGGCTTTAACCACCGATAGTAATACTTTAGTGCTGTGCGGAGAATACTTTAGCGCATTGGTGAGAAGGTTTATGATGATATGCCGAAGCAAGGTTTTATCCATGAATACGCTGCGCAGGTTGGTGCTAATGGTTACTGTTACCCTTCCCTTTTCATTGGATACCTGTTCGGCATCAGAAGCCATTAGGGTAACAAATTCTTTAATAGCTATTTTTTCTGGTTTAAACGTTAACTTTCCGCTCTGCTCTTTTCCGATAAGCGAAACATCATCCAGCAGGTTGGTCATCAGCTTAACCGAATCGAAAATTCGCTGTAAGCTAAGGTTCCTTTTTTCGTTGTCCCAGGTGGTGAAATATTTTTGCAGGAGTTGCGTGTTCGAAAAAATACTCGCCAGCGGAGTCCGGAATTCGTGCGATACTGTTGTGACAAATCTGGTTTTTAGCTCGCCCAGCTCCTTCTCAATTTTTAGCGCGTGGGCCATCGACTCTATTCCTTTTTTCCTTTCAGTAATATCGGTGAGGGTGGTGTAAACCCTGAACGGTTTGGCTTTTCCATCTTTAAACTCGGGGATTGCATTTACCATGATCCATCGTTGCTCTTTTTTCATGGTATTATAAATTCCCATTTCAACATTTAAAATCGGATTGCCGGTGTTTAACACTATAATTTCAGGGAATAAATTGTTGGTAACGGCTAGCCCATCTTCAAAAATGGCATTTAACCTTTTTCCGCTGCTGAATCTTTTTTTCAGCTGATCAAATGAGAGCCCCAGAATTTTTTCTGTAGCGGGGTTTGCCGTTATCAGGGAACCGTTGGAGTCGTAGTAAATTACACCCTGCTCCATTGTTTCGAATAGTTTCCGGAATTTTGTTTCGCTTTCTGTGAGGGATATTTCCGCCATCTTACGCCGGGTTATGTCTTCCATCATTTCAATAGCAGCAATAACGGTTCCGGTATCGTTGGTAACCGGCGTGGAGGTGATTCTAAAGAATTTATCGCCCTCCAGCGTTTTACTCCGCTTTTCTGTTTCAAAGGTTTTTCCTTCCCTGAACGATTTTTCTACGGGGCAATCATTGCAGGGCGAATCCTGTGGGGGAATGTTGAAAACGCTGTAGCAGTATGGATTTTTTTTGACATTAATGCCAGGGAACCACTTTTCCATCTGGGGGTTTGCGTTTACCGCGTGCATATTTGTGGTTATCAGCGACACCCCAACGGTGAGGTTTTTGAATATCATGTCGAGCTTTTGCTCGCTCTCCTTAACCTTTTCCTCTGCAACTTTACGTTGGGTTATGTCCATCATAATGCCCCGCAGCCTTACGGGAACATTGTCATTTACAATAACAATTACCTCTTCTCTAATCCAGGCCACCTCGCCATTGTGCTTCACGAAGCGATACTCTAGGTCGTGGTCCTTGCCTTGGGCCGATTTTACCTTGCAGTACTCTACGGTTTGCGCCCTATCATCTTCATAAATTCTTGATGCCCAGCTATCCAGGTTAACCCAGTATTCTACAGGAAAGCCCAAAATGTTTTTTACCTGGGGGGAAATAAAAATCCAGCTATCGGTTCGCAAGTCAAATTCCCAGAAAATCGTTTTTGTTGATTCCGTTAAACTTTTAAACTTTGCCACTTGTCCATTTGCCTCAACTTCATGTGGATTGCTGCCCGATGCTTCATGTACAATGGAGTACAAGTATTTCTGGTTGTTAAAGCGAATGGGGCCGCTATGAACTTCAACTCTTTTTGTGTCGCCATTCTTTAATTTGTGCATAAAGTCGAAACGATTCTTATATTGAATTGTGGCCAGCTGCATTTCCGCAAAAATTTCTTTCTGGGAGAGAGCATTGATGTCGAATACTTTTTTATTGCAGATCTCATTTCGGGTCCATCCGTAAAATAGCTCGGCAGCATGGTTGGCATCTACAATTTGTCCATCATTTGGATCTATTATAAGCATTACCGTATGGCTGTTATGAAAAAAATTTTGGTATTGTTCATCCAAAACTAATTTGCCGCCAGGCTGCCCGGTAATTTCGGCATAGCCATTTTTCAGTTTTTTTGCTGAATTTATGAGTAGGGTTATACTGCTGGCTAGTTGTACAAAATCGTTGGCAAATTCTTGTTTTTGGGGCAATACTGATATAGTAACTACAGGATTTCCAGCGGTTGAAGAAATACAGCTGTACCCGGGAAGGAGGTCGAACTTGTTACTCTTAAAGGTTTTTTCGTCCGTGTCAATCCTGATGCCCCCAATAGCCGTATTCTCAAAGCATACCGAAAAAAAAACGATAAACCGGTTGATGGTTTCCTCGAATGAAATCCGGGGGTCAGAATTCAGGGCAATGAGTTTTTGTAAGCACTGTAAAAATTTAGGGAGAAATTCAACGGAGTCTGACTTATTTGTAAGGGGTTGCTCCGTTTTCCTGTTGCGTTGTGTGCTCATGTTTTTTTGATTATCAACCTAAATGGCAAATAGTTGGAACTCTCTTCTATCTACTTCACTGGGTATCAGCAACATTTGATCCAAACTTAATGGGTGTCATTATCCGCTAAATTTAGGGCTCAACTTTCAGTTTTTTGCATCGAATTTAATGAAATGATATAAAAAACAACAATGTAGGGTGAGCAGGTTAACAAAATATTATACTTACTTCATATTAATGTTAAATTCAAGCAGCTGCCAGAGCGGGTTACCCGGTGCCCACTACTTCTGGGTTTATCAGTTTTATAGGTAAACGAAATGCCCTGAAGGGGAGAAAAGCATCTGAAGCTTCCCCGGTTAATTAGGTAAATATCTTCCAATTTTCCAGTATCTTTGGGGAAAATATTTGATTCCCTACCATTCCCTCTAATCTTTAATTTTGCACAAAATGAGTAAAAGCAAAAAAATGAAGGACGGCACTTCTTCCAAATCAAGGATAACCAAAAAAGCGCTAAAGCAATCGATTATAGATATTTTTGCCGACAAACCCGGCCAAAACTTTAATTACAAGCAAATTGCCACAATTCTTGGCATAAAAGATAATCCTACCCGTTTAATGATCACCGAAATACTCTACGAGTTGGTTCAGGAGGAGCGGGCCGTTGAGCTCTACCGGGGAAAGTTTAGGGCGCATGAGCAGAACGTGCTGGTGGTTGGTACCCTGGAGATGCACAACGATGGTACGGCTGAGGTAACTGCCGACGATGGTCGGGAAATATTTGTTCCTGAATTCCGAATGAACCATGCCCTGCATGGCGATAGGGTTGAAGTTGCAGTGTACCACCATCGCCGGAGGGGGTTGCTCGAAGGTGAAATCATTCGAATTGTGGAGCGTGCCAAGCGTAACTTTGTTGGAACCATAACCCTTGAACGCAACTATGCGTTTGTGGTACCGGATAATAAGCTAATGCCCTACGATATTTTTATCCCCGAGGTTGAACTGGAAGGGGTAAAAAGTGGACAGAAGGTTATTGTACAAATTACTGGCTGGCCGGCGAGAGAAAAAAATCCCAACGGGAAAATTGTTGAAATTCTTGGCAACCCGGGCGTTCACGAGGTGGAAATGCACGCTATTCTGGCGGAATTTGATTTGCCCTACCGATTCCCGGAGGAGCTGGACAAGCTTGCCGAAAAAATTGCCGAAAAAATTAGCGATACGGATTATAGAGAACGGCGTGATTTTAGGGCGGCTCCAACATTCACCATCGACCCGTTCGATGCAAAAGACTTTGACGATGCCCTCTCGGTACAAATTCTTTCCAACGGTAATATTGAGGTTGGCGTCCATATTGCCGATGTAACCCACTACGTAAGGCCCAATACTCCCATTGACAATGAGGCCATTGAGCGTGGAACATCGGTTTATTTGGTTGACCGTTGCGTTCCCATGCTACCCGAACGGTTATCAAATTATATTTGTTCCTTACGCCCCAACGAGGAAAAACTTTGCTTTTCGGCAGTATTTGAGTTAAATGAAAAGGCCGAAGTTCTTACTCAATGGTTTGGAAGAACTGTTATTCTGTCCAAACGTCGTTTCAACTACGAGGAAGCGCAGGCAGTTATAGAATCAGGAGAGGGCGATATGCAGGAGCAAATATTGTTGCTCCACAATTTGGCCCAGAAGTTACGGAGTCAACGATTTAAGCAGGGGGCCATTGCCTTTGAAAGGGTTGAGGTAAAATTTAACCTCGATGCTAATGGTAGGCCACTTGGCGTTTACTTTAAGGAGAATAAGGAGTCGAACCAGCTGATTGAAGAGTTCATGCTTTTGGCCAACAAAAAGGTGGCTGAATTTATTGGCAAACAGAAAGTGGCGAAGCATGAATTACCTTTTGTTTACCGCATACACGATAAACCAAACACAGAAAAGTTGGACTCATTCCGCTCTTTTATCACTAGGTTTGGATACAATTTAACCGGCAATACCGATAAGCAAATTAGCAAATCGCTTAATAAACTTATGGATGAGGTTAAGGGAAAACGGGAGCAGAACCTGATAGAAACACTGGCACTCCGGGCCATGGCAAAAGCCCGTTACTCTTCCGATAACATTGGGCACTACGGGTTGGCTTTCCCGTACTACACACATTTTACGTCACCAATTCGTCGTTACCCCGATATGATGGTTCACCGGCTGCTTGCCCATTACCTGGAAAGCAGTAAACCAAAAAATAAGGAGCAGCTGGAAAATCTTTGTAAGCACTCCTCCAACATGGAGGTTAAGGCAACCGAGGCCGAGAGGGCTTCAATCAAGTACAAACAGGTTGAATTCCTTCAGGATAAGATGGGGCAGGAATTTTCAGGAGTAATTTCTGGGGTAACCAGCTTTGGACTTTTTGTTGAACTCGATGGTTCGCAATGCGAAGGGTTGGTGGCTATGCGTGATTTAAACGACGACTACTACCAATTCGACGAAGATAGCTACTCGCTGGTTGGTCAGCAAACCGGGCGTAGGTTCCAGCTGGGCGATGGGGTAAAGGTTGAGGTATGGCGTACCAACCTTGTTAAAAAGCAAATAGATTTCAGGCTGGTTGGCATGGAGCCACGCGAGGACAAATCCAGGGGCAGGGTTTCTTCCGGGCCTAAAAGGGAAAATTCCCGAAAACCGGGAAAGGTTAAACACGGCAGTTCGGATAAAAAATACGGATCAAAACCGGAGTCGAAGGGAAAAAAGAAACGGAGAAAATAAAAGCAGCAAACAACACTATTGACATGAAAAAATTATTTTCGCTACTTATTGCAGGAACAATGCTTGTTGCATCGTGCACCAGAACAAAAAAAGAGCTGGCCGTTGGCCCTTGGCTCGGGGTTATTCAGCTCGATTCGCTTGGTAGGCTGGAGGTTCCCTTCAATTTTGAGGTGAAAAAAGAGGCGGAAAAGGTTGCCTTGGTTATCAGAAATGCCGATGAGTTTATTCAGGTTGATGAGGTCGAAATTAGCGGCGACACGTTGCATGCCAAGCTACCCGTATTTACAAGCGAACTGTATGCGGTTATCGGTTCCGACTCGCTTAAAGGATTTTACTACCCCAAGGGATTACTGGCTGGCACAAAGTACGGATTTTATGCCGTAAAAGGGCAAGCAGACCGATTCCCCTGGTTTACAGAATCGCCAGCTTTTGATGTTACCGGACGCTGGTGGTTCATTGAAAACCCTGGAACTCCCGATTCAACAACTATGATTGCTGAGTTTAAGCAGAATGGGAGCTCCGTTGCCGGAACAATTTTAAGTACAACGGGCGATTACCGTTACCTTGAGGGCAAGGTGGCCGGCAACAAATTTTACTTTTCCAAGAACGACGGCGCTCAAACAATTATCATTA
This sequence comes from Bacteroidales bacterium, assembly GCA_050180015.1. GTDB lineage: Bacteria > Bacteroidota > Bacteroidia > Bacteroidales > Tenuifilaceae > JBFXEO01. The sequence continues at coordinate 13,973 of JBFXEO010000007.1, forward strand.
AAGGAGATATTGTAAACGCAAACACCATGATAAACGGTGTAATCTCCGGGAGCCCAAGGTGGATTAGTGCGTGGAAAGCTATTCGTGACGAAAACGCAACACTTCCTGCGGACGATAAGTTGGTTTGGATTAAAAAGGGTTTTACCAGCTTCGAATTTGCAGGGAGGGATACCAACGGAAATATTGTAAAATCATCCGATGCAAAATTTAAGGGTAAAGTTCTGGCCGTTTTAGCCGGAGGCAGCTGGTGTCCGAACTGTTTGGACGAGGGTCGTTTTTACAAAACGCTTTACGGGAAATACTGTAATCAGGGTTTCGAGGTTGTTTCGCTATGTTTCGAGGATAAAACATTTGAGGTGGCTCAGCCTAAAATTCAACGCTTTGCTAAAAGTATCGGGGCTGGCTACACATTTTTGTACGTAGCACCCCGTGGACGCGAGCAGCGCGATTCTGTGCTTTACGCCATTGAAGGGCAAATGGCCTACCCAACAAGCATGGTCATCGACAGGAAAGGTAGCATCCGTAGAGTAGAAACAGGATTCTCCGGGCCGGGAACAGGTGAGCATTACAGCAAGTTTGCCAGGGAAACCGAGGCGTTAATAGTTAAACTGCTCGGGGAGCAGTAAAGATATTTTCGGTCAGAATGGAACATGGCAAAACTTTTGGATTTAGACAGTCCGAATGTTTTGCTGTTTTTTTGTTACCTGCCGTGTGAACATTCACGCTATTGTCGTTCGAAAAGTTGGGTTATGGTTTCTCCCCCTGTGGCCTTTATATTGTAGGTGATTAACCCTAGTTTTTTAGCCGACTCGGTATGGCCCAATGTATCGTCAATAAATAGTGTTTCGTTGGCAACCAAATGATTTTCATCAAGCACAAGTTGAAATATTCTGGGGTCGGGTTTCCGCATTCCAACTTCGTATGAGTAGTAAACCTTTTCAAAAAAACAGGGTAAATCCTTTCCTCCTGTGAGCGTTCTCAGGCTGGAGCTAAAAGCCACAGTATGTATTACGTTGGTATTACTCAGCAGGAAAACTTTATAGTGGTTTCGTAATTCGTGGATAAAATTTAACCTTTCAACGCTCCAGTCAAGGATTAGGGCATTCCAGGCAGAATCTATATCAACGTCAGATAGCTCTATACCCAATAGGTCCCGGAGTTCGTCCCTGAACCCTTCGGGAGAAATAAACCCACAGTCTAACCTGTTAAACAGTTCAACCTGCGATGATAAGGTATATATACTTTCTATATCAGATACTCCGAGTTCCTTGAATTTGTTGCGGGTTTTACGGTAATCGATATCTAAAACAACTCCGCCCAAATCAAAAATTATGTTTTTGATATTCACCTGGCGGCGGGGTAAAAATGTGTACTTAGGCATAAAAAAAATTATTATAAGTTGAAAATTTGGATGCAAATATGTAATATTGCACTCCAATTTAAAAATCAATGTAAGATTTTTTAGGGCCCATAGCTCAGCAGGTTAGAGCATCTGACTCATAATCAGAGGGTCGCTGGTTCGAGCCCAGCTGGGCCCACAAGCCGCCGAGAGGTGGCTTTTTTATTTCAACCGGTTAAGAGTTTGCCCGATGGAACAGCTACAACTTTCAACCTATTTTCCATCCTAAAATTATGCTTTAAAATATCAATCTAAAAAGGCATAAACCATTTAAATTTCAAATCAAAACTATACTTTTGTTTTCGATTCAACTTTTTACTTACCATCTTAACGTGTTGATACTATGAAAAATATTCTGATAGTTGGTGCTGGCGGACAAATTGGCTCCGAGCTAGTTCCGCATCTGCAAAAAATATACGGGAACGACCACGTAGTTGCCACGGATATAAACTGCAATTCATGCCGGAAACTCGCCGAAAATGGGCTATTCGCTGAATTGGATGCCCTGAATGCCGAAAAATTTGTTGATGTGGTTAAGAAGCATAACATTGATACTATTTTCAACCTTGTTGCACTGCTATCGGCAACCGGAGAAAAAAATCCTCAACTCGCCTGGAAGATTAATATTGGAGCGTTGATGAATTCGTTGGAAATTGCCCGGGAATACGGCTGTGCCGTTTTTACCCCCAGCTCCATTGGTGCTTTTGGCCCGTCGTCGCCTCCCGATAACACACCACAGGACACCATTATGCGCCCAACTACAATTTACGGGGTTTGTAAGGTAACCGGAGAGCTGCTTAGCGATTACTACTTTCATCGGTTTGGCGTAGATGCCCGTAGCGTGCGTTTTCCCGGCATCATTTCAAATGTTACACTGCCCGGCGGTGGCACTACCGATTATGCCGTAGAAATTTACTACGGGGCAATCCAACAAAAGCAGTTTGTGTGCCCGCTCCCCCAAGGGACCTACCTGGATATGATGTATATGCCCGATGCGTTGGATGCCTGTGTCCAGCTTCTCGAAGCAGACCCCTCGAAGTTAAAGCACCGTAACAGCTTTAACGTTACTGCAATGAGTTTTGAGCCGTCACAAATTTTTGATGCAATTAAGAAGCGTATTCCGGAATTTACCATGGAGTATAGCGTTGATCCGGTTAAGAAGGCAATTGCCGCCAGCTGGCCAAATTACATGGATGATTCCTGTGCCCGGGAAGAATGGGGATGGAGCCCTAAATGGAACCTAGAAACAATGACCGACGATATGCTTAGGGTAATTGGTGAGAAGTTTGCCAAAGGATTACTGCCGAAAAAATAACAAAGAATAAATATATCGATACGTAGGAGGAAGAGCGTATTATAATACCGCTCTTTATTATTGCGGAAATTCGTTATTTTTTCGAATGGCATCAATAAAATACTGTTTATCGGGTAAGCTGGATTGTTTCAGCTGATCCAGCCAATAATTTGCTGTCAAATCATCACCTTTATTTTGATAGATAATTACCAGATGGTAGTATGAGTATCCGTAAACGTGCGTTGGGAAAGGAGGAATTTCAGCAATTACTTTTATAAAGCAGGCAACGGCTTCTGCTGTTTTATTGGCCGTATAGTACTCCATTCCCCGGTTAAAGGTTCTAATATCCTTGTTCAGCTTTTCATCAAGAATAACCCCTTTGAAGCTGAAGCAAGATTTATTGCAGTCTTCAACCAGGTTTAAAGTTTTTGAGTCTAGGGGGAATGGCGGGAATGCCAGAGAAAAAGAAAGCTTTTCTCCCTTCATTCGGAAGTTGTACGTGTCGGGGCAAGTTGGTATTCCGGCTGAATGTAAAATGTAGTATCGTTTGTGGGTAGATGGATTTTCAATGTAAATATTTTTATCGGCACAGAACCACCCTCCGTTATCAAGTTTGTTGACAACGGTTAGGGTTATAGTGGTAGAGTCGCCGTTAAATACTATTTTATCAATATTTAAATCAGGATGCGACTGTTCTGCGGCAAAAGGGCCAGTAACGACAACCTGTGCCGACAGGTTTACTGCAAAAATTAAAATGATTATTGCCCCAAATATTAACCTTTTCATAGGACTAAACATAAACCGGAGCTAGAAATACTCCAACCCCGGCTAAGATAATCATTTAAAAACATTATTAGAAGCTGTAGTCAATACCTATTGCAAAATCCATATTGGTACGCTTGTACGTTTCTTTATAGTCTGTGCCCTGGGAGGTTAACGTTTTACTATCGGAGGAATATATGGTGTAGAGCATACCCAGGTTGATGTTAATTCTGTCGCTGGCCTTATATGCCCCGCCAAAACCGATAGTATTGGAAGATAGGCTATAGCTTAAATCGGTTTGGTAGTCGGATCCCACACCGGTATTGCAGTATAGGTAACCTGCCGAAACCAAAAACTTTTCGGTTAAGCTATATTCCGTACCCAACGATAGTTCATACAGGTTTCCATCAATATTTTTCTTAACTCCGGGTGACGATTCAATGGTGGCATCCTTGTCAAAATAGTAGTGCAATCCACCGCTAATGCTCATCTTAGGCAAGACCTTGTAGCTGGCCCCTACCGATAAAATTGCAGGAATATCGCTTCTGATCTCTTCACCGTCGGGGAACATGTAAATCAAAGAACCATCCCCGTTTACGCCGCCAACAACATCCTTTGATGTTTCGTTTTCGAGTGTGATTTTAGTTCTGAATTCGTAGCGTAAACCAACATTTAACTTTTCACCGAAAGAAAGGTTAACGCCTAGAATAGGAGCAAAGCCGGTACCTTTTTGTTTTGAATCCAATTTTTGGTCAGCGGTTGCGGCAGCATTGCCTGCTAAATAGGCGGCTTTTTGGTTGTAGGCACCCTGTACCTGGCTTATTGACATTGCTGCATTGTAGCTTGAGCCCAAACCAGCAGCCAGCTGGTCAGCGGTAGCCTGCGACATACTTCCACCCGCAACAAGTTGATCAAGGGTTGCGGTTGGCGCTGCGGTTACGTATGGTTGAATATTATTGGCAACAGTTGTTGATGCCCCTGATAGCGTTGTAAATACAGATGAAGCAGCAACCATGCTACCATCAAACCCATACATTGCCGCAGTTGGATTTACCGTAATGTTTTTTATGGTACCTTCGTACTTATTTCTTGCAATAACCATTCGTACTCCGGCAGAAACCGAAATCATATCATTTAGTGCATAGCTGGCATTAGCCTGCGCGCCCCAGAAAACAGAAGAGCCCTTGAAGTTGATGCTGGCATCATAACTGGTAGTTGGGATTCCGCTGGCAGTTAAAGATGTAGGTATTGTTGAGAAAGATTTTTCAAAGCTGGGTACTCCCGTATCATACTTTACAGTTCCCCCACCGGAATTGGGCTGAATGCCAAAGCCTATCGCAAATTTTTCTTTCTTGTAGGCAAAGTAAAGGTTAGGAAATACTGGAATCTTGACATCACCCTCATATTTACCATTGTTAAGAGTGGCAAACGTGCTCTCAATTTTTCGTTTCTGGAAAATAGACTGACTACTCAACGAGATATGAAAGCCATCCTCCAGCTTTGTCAGCCCTGCAGGGTTGTAGTAGATGGCATCGATGCTGGTGGAGGCATCGCGGGCCAACATGCGCACATAGGCAGCACTTTGATTGGCGTTGGTTACAATACCTCCTGCAAATACAGCCTGGCTAATTGTTCCTAACAGAAAAAAAATAAAAATCTTTTGTTTCATAGCATAAATTTTAGGTTATTAATTGCTTAAAATAGATAAACGTTTGTTTTGTACGCATGTTTAATGCGTTGCCGAAAATTAAACATGGAGCTAAAGAATATAGCTATCAAATTCTAAGGAAGCGTACTAAATATCCTCCGATTAAGCCGAGTCCGAGAGGGCTATAGAATAAAAAGGAGTTACTTAAACGGTCGGTAATGCCGGGAGAGTTGTTTATATGAAATGCCGCTAATAGTTTGAATTTCCGTTCAATTTTACGTAAAAAAATAACTAACGGCCTTGAAAAAAGTCGTTCGTATAGCGTAACATAAGCGGTAATTGCCAGAAATATTTTTGCCCTGTGCATCGATTCAGGGATTAAAAATAAGCAGCTAATATAGTTAAACATTGCTTTAAAAATACAAAAATGAATGTAAAATATAAATCGAACGTTTTACAAAGCATGGGTCAACCCCTTGTATGGCTCACCGTATCGGTATTTCATCTTTTACTGGCCTGGTTACAATTTGATAGTTGTGATTCTCTTTGGACAGGAGGGATGCGTATTGCTGGCAATATAATTTAATCCAATAGCGGGAAAATAGTATTTTTGCATCAAAATTAATATTGCCATGGATATTGTACTCAGCGGAATCCGATCAACCGGAAAGTTACATTTGGGAAATTACTACGGTGCTTTACAAAACTTTGTGCGCATGCAGCACGAGAATAAGTGCTACTTTTTTATTGCCGACTACCACTCATTAACAACACACCCCACGCCGGAGGATTTACATGGATCGGTTAAACAGGTTTTGGCCGAGTATTTGGCTTGCGGGCTAGACCCTGACGTGGCTACCCTTTATATTCAGAGCGATATTCCTGAAATTCCCGAGTTGTATTTGCTGCTAAACATGAATGCATACAAGGGTGAGCTGGAGCGATGCACATCGTTCAAGGAAAAAATTCGCAAGCAGCCCGACAATGTAAATGCGGGATTGCTTACCTATCCAACGTTGATGGCCGCCGATATTCTCATTCATAAAGCCACAAAAGTTCCGGTAGGAAAGGATCAGGAGCAGCATTTGGAAATGACACGTACTTTTGCCAATAGATTCAACAGGGTGTACAATGTAGAGTATTTTCCGGAACCTGTAGCCTATAATTTTGGCGAGAAATTAGTCAAAATTCCAGGTCTCGACGGTTCAGGCAAAATGGGAAAATCCGAAGGGAATGGAATTTTTTTGGTTGATGATCCCGACGCTATTCGCCGAAAGGTGATGAAGGCAGTTACCGATTCGGGGCCAACTCGGCCAAATCAGGAAAAACCGGAGGCAATCAAGAATTTGTTTACCATAATGCAAATTGTTTCATCGCCCGATACGCTCCAGTTTTTTGAGGATAAGTACAATGCCTGCGAAATTCGTTACGGCGATATGAAAAAGCAACTTGCCGAGGACATTATAATTGCCACAACACCTATTCGTGAAAAGTTTGAGGCAATTTTTTCCGATGATGCCTACCTGCATAAAGTGGCCCGAACGGGTGCCGAAAAAGCCCGTGAAAGCGCATCCAAGACCATCAGGGATATTAGGCAGATCATTGGATTTAGAGAATTTTAAATATTCCATAAAAAGAATAACCCTGAAGGAAAACCTCAGGGTTATTTGTTAGCATCAATTTTTGCTAGCTAATTTCCCAGTCGAATCCATCCTTACGGTCGCGTACAGTTACGCCAAGTTTGGCAAGTTCGTCGCGAACCTTATCCGAGGTGGTAAAATCCTTGCGCGCTTTGGCCTCAAGGCGCATATTCAGCAGCATATCAATTAAACTTGATATTAATTCGGCATTTTTCGATCCATCGGCCTGCTCGTCGGCTAGTCCAAGTATGTCGAAGGTGATATTTCGGTATGTTTGCCTGAGTCTATCTAAATCCTGCCGTGTAATGGATTCTTTGCCTTCGGCAAGGGAATTTATGTTTCGTACCCAATCGAATAGTGCCGCAATGGCAATCGGGCTATTAAGGTCATCGTTCATTGCTTCGTAAACCTTGTTCTCCAAATCCGATACATCAACGGTCGATTTTTCCGAATGCTTTACCCTGTCAAGCATTCGGTTTGCTGCCATTAATCGTGCCAACCCTTTTTCTGCCGCCTGAAGTGCCTCGTTCGAGAAATCGAGGGTAGAGCGGTACTGCGCCTGCAGAATGAAAAACCTTATGGTCATTGGGCTGTATGCTTGCTGCAATGATTTGTGCGAACCAGTAAAGAACTCGTTTAGCGTGATAAAATTCCCAAGCGATTTTCCCATCTTTTGGCCATTGATGGTAATCATGTTATTATGCATCCAGTAACGAACCGCTTCTTTTCCGTTTGCTGCAACGCTCTGGGCAATTTCGCACTCGTGGTGTGGAAACAGTAAATCCATTCCACCGCCGTGAATGTCGAAAGGTTCGCCCAGGTACTTGGTGCTCATTGCGGAACATTCCAAATGCCAGCCCGGGAAGCCATTGCTCCAGGGCGATGGCCAACGCATAATATGTTCGGGGCTTGCATTTTTCCAAAGTGCAAAATCAAACGGATTCTGTTTCTCATCTTGTCCGTCGAGCGTACGGGTATTAGCCATTAAATCGTCCAGTACCCTGCCCGATAGTTTTCCGTAGCTATACTTTTGGCTGTACTTAACCACATCAAAGTAAATTGACCCGTTACGTTCGTAGGCAAAGCCATTATCGATAATCTTTTTAATCAACTCAATTTGCTCAATAATATGCCCAGAGGCACGCGGCTCAATGCTGGGCGATTTTACATTTAGCCGTTTCATGGCATCGTGGTACCGATCGGTGTAGTACTGGACAATTTCCATGGGTTCCAGCTGCTCCAACCTTGCTTTTTTGGCTATTTTGTCATCGCCTTCGTCGGCATCATTTTCCAAATGCCCAACATCAGTAATATTCCGAACGTACCGAACCTTGTAGCCAAGATGCTGCATATAGCGGAAGAGTAAGTCAAAGGTAATTGCCGGACGGGCATGGCCAAGGTGTGGATCGCCGTAAACGGTGGGCCCGCAAACGTAAAGCCCCACATGTGGAGGATTTATGGGTTGAAACTCTTCTTTCCTGCGAGTTATTGTATTATAGATAAATAGCGTATTGTTCATGGTGCATGTTTTTACAATGAAAAATTCGGAGATTTTTTACGTGTAAAGTAAAAGGGGGCACCAATAAATTTGGTGCTATAGCCCAACCGGAGGGCAACATCGGTATAAGTAAAAGTATTTAAAGATAGTGTAAAACATCGGGTTACCGTATTCCACAAAAGTAATAACTATTTCAGTTATTGAAAAGACCGGTTGGTGCAAGAAATTTTACTGATGGAAATTTAGGCAAAGGGGTTTGCCACCCCCCTAATTTCCTGTTTTTTACTCCCCTTTCGACAGGCCCGGAGGGCTGCTTTGCTATCAACCTCGTGTTAAAGTAGCGCGAGTTTGGTGTGATATGTCATCAAAAGGGGAGTTCCCTGAGCCTGTCGAGGTGAAGAGCCTTGAATTTAGGGCAAAAACAAAAAATCTCTCCGGAATAATAGCACGGAGAGATTGAGGATTATATATAGTTAGAGTTAGGATTTACCCGCATTTAGAATGCCCACAATTTTTACAAATTAAGCATCCCTCCTGGTAAACCAACGATTCGGAACCGCACTCGGTACATTTCTTTCCCGCTTTTGCCTTGGTACCATCGGGTATGTATTTACGTAACGCCCGTTCAACACCGGCTTTCCATGTGTTAATGGTTTCGCTGTCGAGCCGGAGCGATGATACCAGGTTTACAACATCGGGAATTGGCATACCATTGCGTAGGACACCCGAAATTAGCTTGGCGTAGTTCCAGAATTCCTTGTTGAACATGTGCGACAGGCCGCCGATGGTGTTGGTGTAACCATACTTATCGACGTACTGGAAATCGTAACGGCTGCCGTTTTCGTCTTTTATTTTGATGATTTTGCCCTTGGCAACTGCTTTTGGTATGGGCAGTACATCATCCTCTGTTAGGCCCGTAAAGACTTCGTAAGGTCGGTTTTCGTATAGGCCAACAAAGGCAACCCAATCCTCGCGGTTATTTTTAAAACGAATTACATCACATTCAAGAACCGGAGGACGCTTATTGGGGAAAGCCCCCTCTTCGGCTTTTTCTTTCTTATTCGAAATCAGAACACCTTCGCGAGATCCTTCGCGGTAAACGGTACAGCCCTTACACCCGCTTTCCCAGGCGGTTTGGTAAACCTTGGCAACAATTTCCTCGGTTACATTTTCTGGTAGGTTTACGGTAACACTTATGGAGTGATCGACCCACTTTTGGATCATTCCCTGCATACGTACCTTGCTAACCCAGTCCACGTCATTGGAAGCAGCCCCAAAATATGGCGATTTTTTTACCAGCTCGTTTATCTGATCGTCGTTGTAGTTTTTTATCTCGCCCAGATTATAGCCGTTAACTTCCAGCCAGATGAGGAACTTATGATGGAACACGTTAAACTCTTCCCAGGAGTCGCCCACGCTGTCGGTAAACGATACTTTAACATTTTTATCGTTGGGGTTTACTTTTCTACGGCGTTTGTAAACCGGCATAAAAACTGGCTCTATTCCCGATGTTGTTTGGGTCATTAAGCTGGTGGTGCCGGTTGGGGCTATTGTAAGCAGGGCGATATTCCTGCGCCCAAACTTAACCATGTCACCGTATAGCTCCTCATCCTCTGCCTTGATCCGGTTGATGAACGGGTTATTTTTTTCCCTTTGCGCGTTGTAAATAGGAAAAGCACCGCGGTCCTTCGCTAAATTTACTGAAGAGCGGTATGCTTCTACGGCCAATGTTTTGTGCGTTTCAACGGCAAAATCAATGGCATTCTCCGTTCCGTAAACCAAGTTTAGCGCGGCAAGCATATCTCCCTCGGCGGTTATGCCAATACCGGTACGACGGCCTTCGATGGTCTTGCGACGAATTTTTTGCCATAGGTTACGCTCCACGGCCTTGATTTCTTCATCCTCGGGATCGCTGGAAATTTTATCCTGAATAGCGTCTATCTTTTCCAGTTCAAGGTCAATAATGTCATCCATGATGCGTTGTGCCGCTTGGACGTGTTTTTTAAAAAGATCAAAATTAAATTTTGCCTGAGCGGTAAAAGGGTTTTCTACGTAGCTGTAAAGGTTCAACGCGATTAAACGGCAGCTATCGTAGGGGCATAGCGGAATTTCACCGCAAGGGTTGGTGGAAACCGTTTTATACCCCAGGTCGGCATAGCAATCGGGAACCGATTCCCGGATAATGGTATCCCAGAAAAGCACGCCGGGCTCAGCTGATTGCCAGGCGTTGTGAATAATTTTTTTCCAAATATCCTTGGCATTAACCTCCTGACGATACTTTGGTTTTGAGGAGTCAACGGGGTATTGCTGCACGTAAGGTTTTTCTGCAATTGCAGAACGCATGAACTCGTCGTCGAGCTTTACGGAAACATTGGCACCGGTAACTTTGCCTGCCTCCATTTTGGCATCGATAAACTTTTCGGAATCGGGATGCTTGATGGAGATGCTAAGCATTAGCGCCCCGCGACGGCCATCCTGGGCCACCTCGCGGGTGGAGTTGGAGTAGCGCTCCATAAAGGGGACAACACCCGTTGAGGTTAACGCGCTATTCAGCACCGGGCTTCCCTTTGGGCGGATGTGCGATAGGTCGTGGCCAACGCCACCCCGACGCTTCATCAGCTGAACCTGCTCTTCGTCAACCTTCAGGATTCCACCGTAAGAGTCAGCATTGCCCGGGGTTCCTATAACAAAACAGTTTGAAAGCGATGCAACCTGATACTTATTGCCAATACCGGTCATCGGGCCGCCCTGTGGCACGATATACCTAAAATCCCGGAGTAACCCGTAAATTTCCTCTTCGCCCATTGGGTTTGGGTACTTCTTCTCTATCCGGGTCAGCTCACGGGCAATACGCCGGTGCATATCGTCTGGGGTCAATTCAAAAATATTACCAAAGGAGTCTTTTACAGCATACTTGCTCACCCAAACCTTGGCGGCCATTTCATCGCCTTTAAAATACTTTACGCTGGCCTCATACGCCTCATCAAAGGTATATGTTTCCATATCCTTTTTTACCTGCTGTTCCATCAGGGAATTCTTTTTATCCATTAATTTATGCCGTTATATTTCTATAATGATGAAAAAACCAACCCCAGCAGCGTGTTGATACTGAGCGCTCTCCTGTAAATTTTATATTAAGGAAACGTAATGACGAATTTATTAAACTCTGCCAACCCGTACCAAGCAAAACCGGTTGTAAATATTAACAATGGGTTTTAGTTATTAACACGATATGTTGCTGATAATGTGATGACCTTTTAGAGTGAATTAGTTTACAGAAAGTTAACGCTGGGGGTTTGACGGCTATGGGGAGAGGGGATCGTTTTGGCGGGTTGGTGGTTGTGCTGTTTAAATGAAAAGACCTGGCTCATGTCCAGGTCTTTTCAAAATATTTTTTATTGTTATCTATTCCATGCTACTTGTTCTGCTGTTAGTTCACCTTTTTCAACAGCTTCATCTTCAAGGGCAGTATCTCTTATGAAAACAGGATTTGGACCAGCGGTTGTACATCTAAAAATACCAACATAGGTATTTTTTGCCAAATTATTTTCATAAGTGGCGAATGTAACATAGTAGTAAACAGGAACACCGCTAATATCGGGTACGGCTTCGGTATATTTTAACTGGAGCATAATTATTAACCCTTCCTGTAAACGAGTCCATGTTAAGGCAATCTTTTCTTCCTCGGTGGTAAGTTCTGCAAAGCCGGGAATACTGTAAGTAACTTTATTGGTTAAACGTAAATCAAAGTTTTTATAGTAAGCACTTGCGCCATAGTAGAACTCATCGTTACCATAGTTGCTCCCATAGGAACGGCTAAGATTTGTATAAACATAATCGACTAGAAGTTGGAGATCCGAGGAGGAAGGACTGAGATGAACAGTTGGGTCAAAAATCCATTTTTCACCGGTGTGTATAAATTGGTCGGTACTTGTGGTTACAAAAGTATTAATTACCCAAATTCCATTTGTCAAAGTGTACTGAGTAGCCCTAGAATATGTTTGTGTACTTGAAGATTTGTATGCCACATTTTTAATATCTCCTTCCAGAGCATAAGGGAATGTTTGACTTAAATAATTTGGTATGTATAAGGGCGCATTTGCAGATGAAATATAACTTAAACCCATAGAGGTGTAATCATCCTGCTGGAGAGCGACAAATGAAGATTCTGCTGGTTTCCAAGTACTTCCATCTAACGTGTAAATAGTCCATTGTTTTTCTGAACTTGGAATGGAAAGAGAGGTCATCATTTCAGAAACTTTCACATTATCAATTTGGTAAGTTGTCGTAATTTTGGGGCTTGTGGTAGTACGGCTATCTCCTGTATATTTAAAAACGATATACACTTTACTTCCAGCATATGCTGATAAATTTGCTTCACCAGCACTTGCTAAGGTTCCATATCCGCTGGTAGGCGTTTGGGGTAATGTGAAGTTTGAAGTTAGGTCAACCCAGGTTGCCTGGGCAATGTGGTTTACATCTCCATCAAAATTGCTTGAAATTAGCACTGTCAAACAATCTGCATTCCAGTAGCCAACATTAATATTGAAGGAGAATTTAGGTGCGGTTGCCGAAGATAGATCGATTTGTGGCGTGATCAAAAAAGCATCGTTTTTCTCATTAGTTGCGTTAGATGTAATTTGAGCGTACTTGTTGGAACTATATAATCTGCAATAGTAAATTCCTTTTGTTCCGGCAGTATCAATTTGAACCCAGCCATTCTCACTAATAGGAGTATAGGGGGATAAAGTTGCACAGGTGTGCGACTCAAAATCATCATAAAAGTATTTGAAATCAACAATATCTGTTGTTGCTTCAGTTGATGAGTAGTTATACTCTACCAATTTATATGTACCGCTTGTTGCAGATGGAAATTTGCTGGTAAGAAGTGTCGGTAGATTGGCTGAAGGAGATTTTGCTGGTGTGAATGCAGAAACGTAAAGAATATCATTTCCCCAAACCTGTTGATAATCTGAGGTTGATAGGATGTTGTTGGTTGAAAGATCGGATAAATATGAAGGGGTATTGTGGGAGGTTGTGTAAGTTACAGCGGCAACCGAACCTTTGTTTAAAGCAGGGAAATTTTTACTTAAAACGGGTGCAATATAATCGGCACCAGAAAATCGCTCGTTGAATGCAAGTTGAGATATAATTAATTTTGCTTTTGATGAATCATCAGCGTTTGTAGCATCGACAAGGGCCGCATTGCCAGCGGTTGTATAATCTTTTGCAACTAAAGCATAGGAGATATTCTCGTGGTATGGTTCTAGTGCCTCATCGAGTTTATCATAGGTATCTTCCATGGGATTGCATGCCCAGAGAAGACCAATCATTGCTGTAAAATATAATAGTTTTTTCATTGTGTTTTGTGTTTAAAGTTAAAAGTTAACCTTTAGGCCAGCGGACCATGTACGGCCAAATCCGTAAAATACGTATGAGGTGTATCTGTCGTGATCGTCACCATCAGTTGCATCGGCAACGTATTCAGTGTTAAGCAAGTTCGATACGTTTCCATAGATGGTAGCATCGAAAGCACCCATTTTAAATTTATAGTTGGCATTTACGTCCAGCGTATAATAGTTGGGCATTTTCCATGCATCAACATTGCTTTCGGGAGTTGTTCTAGCGGTTGGATCAAAGTCGGCATAGTTTTTAGAAAACCAGTTGAAATCCGCTCCAATTTTGAATTTTGGTAAAACTTCGTAATCGCAGCCTAGTGCAGCTGTAACCTGTGCTGAATTTCCAACGTGGACATCTTTTACATAAGCGCTGTAATCCCCCACAACATTTTGGTTTTCATCATAAAGTGTAAAATGCACATTGTCTGACCAAACATAGTCACCGTAGGAAGCCATGCCTTTAATGAAGAGTTTGGAAAAAGGCTTATAGGTTCCTTCAAATTCAACACCTTGGTGAAGGGCATCGAGTCCTGTAATATTGGCAACTTGGCCATTTAAGGTTTTTACTAAAGCTTTGTCAAGCCAATTTGTTCTGAATAGATTGACTTTGAAATTCAGGAATCGGGAAGAAAATCCATAGCCCAACTCCACCGTTATAATTTTTTCATTTTTCACATCGTCGTTGTAGGTATTGGTGTAGTTTAGGAATGCATTCGCAAAAATGGGGGCCTTGGTGATATATCCTCCGTTGACGAAAACATTGTGGGTATTGTTTATTTTGTAGTTAAATCCGCCTTTTACATTCCATGGTAAGAAGTTATGCCATGACGATTTTTGATTTCCGGGGGTATAGGTGAAATAGTCAACCCTTCTGTAACTACTGTTAGCGGCAGAAAGAGAGATGAAGCCGGAATATTGATCCTTTACATATTCTGCCTGGGCGTATAGTCCCAACCAAAGTATTTGGCCAAGATAGTGGTAGTTGATGTAGTCTCCTTCTTTTAAGGGGCGGTTGGCAGCTCTGTTGACATCTTTTGCTTCAATATAATAGGAACCTCCCAATAAATCATCAATTTTATAGGCATGTACACCGCTATAGTAGCGACCATCAAAACCGGCAGTAATCTTAAAATCAGAAATTTCTGTGGTATATGTTGAGAGAGCTCCATACCATTGATGATCGTTTATTGCATTGGCAACAATACAGGTGGAACCATTGAGCGAAGCGGCATTTTGTTCCATAACCCAGTCGAAATCAAAGTAACCGTCTGGGGTTAAGGCAGAATTATCGTATGGTTTTCCACTGGGGTAATTTAAACTTAACCACGATGAATTAGATCCGGAGATTCTTCGTCCTCCCCCTGTTGCTATTGAGGCATAAACTTGGGTTGAAAGCATGGATACATCGTTAATTTTCCAGTAATGGTTTAACGAAAGTTGAGGTTTGTGATAGTAGTTGTATGCGTAGCCAATGGGATACTCCTCTCCGTTCCGGTAGCCAAAATCTGAATTCCATCTTGCCTCATATTTATTATCCCGATATTCCTGTATGGTGTGTTTATTACTCCTTTGATTATGCCACTGAGGAGCACCAAAAGCATTAAAAACCAATCGATGTTTGTCATTAATTTTTTTGGAGATATTTACAAAGTAAGAATAGCCTTCAAAATTTGTCCCCTGAACATAACCATCTCCATAAGTTCTACCTCCAGCAATGGTAACCGCCCACCCATTATTGAGCATTCCTGTAGAAACGGTAAATGTTTGCTTATGATAGCCATCATTACCAATGCCGGAGTACACAGTGCCACCCTTCTCGGCCTCGGTAGATTTTGTAATAATATTAATGGTTCCCCCAACTGACGATAATGCAAGTTTTGAGGCTCCGAGGCCACGTTGTACCTGTTGGTTTTCTGTAACATCTGCTAACCCAGACCAGTTACTCCAGTAAACTTTTCCGTCTTCCATTCCATTTACCGGAATGCCATTTATTAGGACACCTACGTTATTTGAATCGAATCCTCTGACGTAAACCCGTGCATCACCAAAACCACCACCAGTTTTTGTGGCATAAATTGACGGAGTTGATTTTAGAATTTCAGGGAATTCATTGTTACTTAATTTTTCGATGATAACCTGTGGCCCAATGGTTGAAACAGCAACAGGGGTTGTTCTATCCCGAACAAAGGAGGTGGTTACTAAAACTTCCTCTAAACCAATAGTTTTAGATTGCATTAAAATTTTACCCAAATCTTTTTCTTCGTTTGTCGATAAAATAACGTCCTGATACTGATCTATATATCCAATATAAGAAATACTTAATGTTGCCTTGTTTGAAGGTACTCTTAACACAAAAGATCCATCTAAGGATGTAGATGTTCCCATGGTAGTTTTTTCTACAACCACCGTTGCTCCAATTAGTGGTTCCCCACTTAAGGCATCAACCACAACCCCCTTCACAGTCCCCTGCGAAAAGGCCATGCTAGTTATTGCTGCTAGCACCATGGTTAATAGAGTTCTTTTTAATGTTTTAATCATAGTTTACACAAGGTTAAGTTAATAGTTGGAATTTACGTTAGTTAATAAAATATATCGTATGCTCTAAAACATATCCGCCACAAAAATATAACACAAATTAACGTCGTGTGTATCTGCAATATTAACCTTAAGTTAATCCGTTGCAAACGTTTTAAAAAGTTTAAAGGCTTACTCCCAGTACAATTTCCTTCAAAATACTGCTGGTTGCACCTACTCCCGAAAGTACGAATTTTTTTGATTTGCCACCAGCTTTTATTCTTGATTGTTCGTCAGTTAGGAATAAATTTAGTAAATTCAACAGCTCCTGGGAGGTGTTTATAGAAAATCCGGCTCCCAGGTTGATTAATTCCCTGGCTTCTTGGAATTTTTGGTAATTGGGGCCAAAAATTACAGGTAATCCAAAAGCTGCGGCTTCCAACGTGTTGTGAATTCCGGCTCCAAATCCTCCTCCTATGTAGGCAATATGCCCATAGCGGTAGATTGAGGCAAGCAAACCGATGGTGTCAATTATCAACAATCGTGCATTCTGGGGCGAATGATTTTGACCCTGGCTGAACAGCAAGGACTCTTCCGGGAACGTTTGCTGTATATCGTGTATGTACTTGGGGTTAATTTCGTGCGGTGCAATGATCATTTTTGTCCGGTGATTGTGCCTTAAGAATTCCAGCAGCAACTCATCATCCCGGGGCCAGGTGCTACCGGCTATGATCATTTTCTCGCCGGCGCAGAACTGTTCAATAAGCCTTATACCCCGCGCCTCAGAGGCAACCCTGACGACACGGTCGAAGCGTGTGTCGCCCGACACGGTTACATTTGTAATGCCAACCACATTTAAAAGTTCCTGGGAATGCTTGTTTTGCACAAAAAGATGGTTGAAATTTTGAAGGAAATTTCGGTACCACTTTCCGTAAAATTTAAAGAAAACCTGGTTATCCCTAAAATTGGCAGATATAATATAGGTAGGAATTCTTTTCTTTTTCAGCAGGGAAAGGTAATGGTACCAGAATTCGTATTTCACAAAAACAGCAAATTCAGGATTGATGAGGGCTATAAATTTTTGGGCATTTCTTTTGGTATCAATGGGTAGGTAAAAAATGTAATCGGCTCCGCTGTAGTTTTTCCTTACCTCATATCCCGAAGGGGAAAAAAATGTTAAGGCAATTTTCTTATCGGGATATTTTTCTTTAATCGCTTCTATTACCGGACGCCCCTGCTCAAACTCTCCCAGCGAGGAGCAATGTACCCAAATTGTCTGGCAGGAAGGATCTACAACACTTCGTATTTTTTTTTGCCAGTTTTTTCGGCCATCTTTCCAAAGCCTGGCCTTTTTATTGAAAGGGGAAACAATATTTACCAGAAGAACATATATGTGAATGCCCAGGTTGTAGAGGTACACCATAAAAATTTAATTAAAGTTCAAAGTTATTGCATGAACCACAATTACGCAACTTTTTCTAACTTCATTTTTAGCGCGTAACATAGCCTCGCCCTAGGATTCTTGAATTTTTTATTGGGGTATTTATAAAATGATGAGGACTGAGAGCTCCGGGCGTGCAGCTAATCTTTAGGAAATTTATTTTGTACTGGTTAATGCTTTGAGTATTTTGAACAGCATTAAAATATTTTTAGATTGTATAATTTTGGGAGTAAATTAGATAGTAGTATAATGGTAGATACAAACAAGAAAAAAATTGTAAACGATCCGGTTCACGGCTTTATCAGCATAAATTTCCCGTTAATTTTTGATTTAATAGAACACCCGTATTTTCAGCGGCTGCGGAACATTAAGCAGCTGGGGCTAACCTACCTGGTTTACCCTGGGGCTACCCATAGCCGGTTGCAACATGCGTTGGGTGCCATGCACCTTTTAAATATGGCCATTGATACATTGCGCTCAAAGGGACTTGATATCACGGCAGAAGAAGCAGAAGCAGCCTGTGCGGCCATACTTTTACACGACATCGGACATGGGCCGTTCTCGCACGCCCTGGAATTTAGCATTGCAAAGGAGGTTAACCACGAAACCATTAGCCGATGTTTCATGCAGCGCTTGAATGGCGAATTGTCGGGCAGGCTTTCCCTTGCAATGGCCATTTTTGACGACGAGTATCCCAAGCATTTTTTACATCAGCTAATTTCCGGGCAACTGGATATGGATAGAATGGATTACATTAAACGCGACAGCTTTTTTTCTGGTGTTACCGAAGGGGCCATTGGCTCCGACAGAATCATCAAGATGCTCAACGTAGTTGATGATAATCTGGTAGTTGACGCCAAAGGTATATATTCCATAGAAAAATTTCTGATAGCCCGCCGGTTAATGTACTGGCAGGTTTACCTGCATAAAACCGTTGTTGCAGCAGAACAAACATTGATAAAAATGTTGAAGCGGGCAAAGTATCTTTCTAAAAACAGCATACCCGTTGATGCCGCCCCTTCTCTAATGTTTTTCCTTCGGAACGATGTAACCAACGGCCAATTCACTACCTCAAATTCTGAGGGTACACAGGATGCCCTTTATCACTTTTCTAAACTCGACGATACCGACATTATGTTTGCCGCCAAGCAATGGACGGAGCATTCTGATCCCGTTTTGGCAAAGCTTGCCGGCATGGTTGTCAACCGTAAGCTGCCAAGCGTACTTCTAAAAAATTCACCTTTTGATCCTTTACAAATAGAGAGGCTTGCCGCAGAAACAAAGGCCGTAATGCCAGAAATTTTAGATGACGTTGAATACTTTGTTTTTTCCGATTCGGTTGGAATAAAGGCATACCAACCTGGCAACGAAGCAATAAAAATCCTTTACAATTCAGGACAGCTAGCCGATATTGCATCGGCTTCGGACATTCTCAATTCCAGGGCGTTATCGAATGAGGTGAAAAAATATTTTATTTGTTACCCAAAGGAGTTAAGAAGAAAATAAAATTAAATATTTAGTTTTGCACTAAAATTAACAGTATTTTAAAATGGAATTTACAGCACAGGCTATAGCAGGTTTTTTGGGCGGAACAGTTGAGGGCAATCCGGAGGCAAAGATTCATACCGTGGCAAAAATTGAAGAGGGTTTTCCGGGAGCTCTTTCTTTTTTGGCAAATCCTAAATACACACCTTATATATATGCAACACAATCATCAGTAGTTTTGGTTAATAACGATTTTGTTGCAGAACAACCCGTTAAGGCCACACTGGTTAGAGTAAAAAATTCCTACGAGGCTTTTGCCACGTTGCTCGATCTTTACGCACAGGCAAAACAGCCCCAAAGTGAAACAGAGCAACCATCATTTGTGCATCCATCGGTTATATTACCCGACGACATCTACATAGGTGCATTTAGCTATATTGCAAAGGGGGTTAAGCTGGGTAAGAATGTAAAAATATATCCGCAGGTTTATGTTGGCGGGGGAGTTTCAATTGGAGATAA